>JBIKQY010000090.1:0-8424 GCA_044349465.1 Limnohabitans sp.
CATGGTGTTGACCAGCACGTTCAGGCGGCCACGGTGGGCCATACCGATCACAACTTCCTGCACGCCTTGTGCACCGGCTTGCTGAATCACCTCGTCCATGGCCGCAATGAAGCTTTCGCCACCTTCAAGCGAGAAACGCTTTTGGCCCACGTATTTGGTGTGCAGGTAGCGCTCCAGGCCTTCGGCCGCGGTCAGGCGGTCGAGGATCTGTTTTTTCTTCTCGGCCGTGAAATTGGGCTTGCTGCGGATGCTTTCGAGCTTCTGTTGCCACCAGCGCTTTTCAGCCTGGTCTGTCGTGTACATGTACTCGGCCCCAATCGTGCCGCAATAAGTCTCGCGCAGCGCATTGAGCAGCTCTCGCAAGGACATGCGGTTCTTGCCGAAGAAGGTATTACTGGTGTCGAACACGGTTTCCTGGTCGGCGTCGGTGAAACCGAAGAAAGCGGGGTCGAGGTCAGGGATGTTGGGGCGCTCGGTGCGCTTCAAGGGGTCTAGGTCGGCCCAGCGCTGACCCACGTTGCGGTAGGCGGCGATCAGCTGTTGAACGGCGGTGCGCTTGCGGCCCATCTCGACATCGGCGCTGGCCAAGACGACTTTGGTGCCGCCGGACTTGGCGCGCTCGGCAAAGGCATTGATGACGGGCAAATGGGGCACGTCTTTGGCGTTGCTGCCATCGACTGCAGGGACGTGCTGGAGGGCATCGAAATAGTCGCGCCAGGAATCAGGAACACTACCGGGGTTGGCCAGGTAGTTTTCGTACATCTCTTCGACGTACGGGGCGTTTCCGCCAAACAAATAGGTGTTGCCTTGATAGGCAGCGTAGACGGAATTAGTCTCGCTCATATTTCGCTGACCTCCGTTCCCCTCTGGGAAACATTAGTTGGTTGATTTTTACCTTCCGCGACACGGCTGAACCGATTGGCGGATGCGACTGTGGCATAGGAAGGGCCTGAGTACAGCACACATTGTGCCACGCCTTGTCCGATACCAAACTTACATGCACACCCAACCAAGCCGGCGCAAGGCTTTCGGTCAAAAAAAGACCCCGTCAAAACGAGGTCCTGCTTCATGGTTCGGGCATCAGCCCTTGATCTGGTCCACGATCTGCTGCAAAGCGGCCGGGTCGTCCATGGTGGTCAGGTCACCCGGATCGCGCCCCTCGGCCACGGCCTGAATGGCCCGGCGCAGCAGCTTGCCGCTGCGCGTCTTGGGCAAAGCCGAGACAAAGAACACACGCGAAGGTCTGGCGACCGCGCCCAGCTGTGAATCCACCACCTTCATGACTTCGCCTTCGAGTTTCAGGCGCGCCGCCGCGTCGGTCAGGCCCGAGGTGTCCTTGGCGATGGCAAAGGCCATGGCCACCTGCCCCTTGAGCTGGTCAGCCACACCGACCACCGCCACTTCGGCGATGTTGGGGTGGCTGGAAATGCTCTCTTCGATCTCGCGGGTGCCCAAGCGGTGACCAGCCACGTTGATCACATCGTCCGTGCGGCCCAAGATGAAGTAATAACCGTCTTCGTCGCGCACCGCCCAGTCGAAGGTGCTGTAGACCAGCTTGTTCGGCACGGTCTTCCAGTAGGTTTTGACAAAACGCGCGTCGTCGCCCCAAATGGTCTGCAGGTTGCCAGGTGGCAATGGGCCTTCAATGGTCAAGACGCCCTTCTGGTTCGCACCGGTCAGTTCTTCTCCGGTCTGGTCGTCCACCAGTTTGACGTTGTAGCCGTAAATGGCTTTGCCGGGCGAGCCAAATTTGCTGGGTGCTTTTTCCACGCCATTGCAAATGCTCAGGATCGGCCAGCCGGTCTCGGTCTGCCAGTAGTTATCGATGATGGCCTTACCGTTCAGGCCTTCTGAAATCCACTTTGCTGTCGGCTCATCCAGCGGCTCACCGGCCAGGAACAAAGCCTGCAGGCTGGACAGGTCGTATTTGGTCAGCAGCGCAGGGTCTTGCTTTTTCAGAACACGGATGGCCGTGGGGGCGCTGAACATCACGTTGACCTTGTATTTCTCCACCAAGCTCCACCAGATGCCGCCGTCCGGGCGGATGGGCAGGCCTTCGTAGAGGATGGTGGCCATCCCGCCAATCAGCGGGCCATAGATGATGTAGCTGTGGCCGACCACCCAGCCGATGTCGCTGGTGCAGAAGAACGTGCCGCCCGGCTTGCCCTCAAAGACGTTGGGCATGCTGGCCGCCAGAGCCACGGTGTAGCCACCGGTGTCGCGCTGCACGCCCTTGGGCTTGCCAGTGGTGCCCGAGGTGTAGAGCGTGTAGCTGGGGTGGGTGGATTCGACCCACACACAAGGCACGACCGCGTCCATGTGCTTGGCGCGTTCGGTGGCGTAGTCCACATCGCGGCCAGCCACGGGTGTGAAGGCGGCCAGATGTCGGTTCACCATGACCACCTTGGCGGGTTTGTGGGCCGACAGCGCAATGGCTTCGTCGAGCAGTGGCTTGTAGGCCACGACCTTGCCACCGCGCGAACCCGCGTCTGCGCTGATGATGACTTTGGGCGATGCGTCTTCGATGCGGGTGGCCAGCGAGTGCGAGGCAAAACCGCCAAACACCACCGAGTGGATGGCGCCCAGACGGACGCAGGCCAACATGGCGAACGCGGCTTCGGCGATCATGGGCATGTAAATCAGCACGCGATCGCCCTTGACCACGCCCAGGTCTTGCAAGATGGCGGCCATGCGTTGCACTTCGGCGTGCAGCTCACGGTAGGTGTAGGTTTTTTCTGTGTCGGTTTCGGTCGACACAAAAATCAATGCGGGCTGATCGGCACGCTCGGCCAAGTGGCGGTCCACCGCGTTGTGACACAAGTTGGTTTGGCCGCCCACAAACCACTTGGCAAACGGCGGATTGGTGTAATCGCAGATTTGCTGGGGCTGGACTTTCCAGTCCACCAGTTTGGCCTGCTCGGCCCAAAAAGCGTCGCGGTCGTTGATTGACCGGGCGTGAAATTCTGCGAAATTGCCCATCGATGTCTCCTGAAAATCCACCAAGTTGAAACCGAGGAAGGGGGCAATGGTCACGCATCGCCCTGCACTTCTGAATTCATAATTATGGCCAAAGGACTTGCAACAAGCTGACTCAAACCAAGAGGGACAAGGACATCAGCAAACTTGACCAGTGTCTTGCCAGATTGGCTGGTTCACTTGAACAAGCTTTGCAGCAACTTGAAGTCGGGATGCTCGGCCGAGCGAATCCATTCAAAAGCCACCATCTCGGCGGTCACCAGCTCAGCCCCAGCCCCTGCCAAGCGGTCATAGGCCGCATCGCGGTTGCGTTCTGTGCGCGAACTGCAGGCGTCGGTCACCACCCACACCTCGAACTCGTCTTCCAGCAAATCCAAAGCGGTCTGCATCAGGCAAATGTGCGCCTCGCAGCCGGCCAGCACGATGGTCTTGCGCGGCTCAGCCCCGGGCTGGGGCTTTTGCAAATGACGCGGCAAGCTGCGTGCATTGCCACGCGGCGCCTGAACGGGCTCGGGTTGCAGCCATTCGCCCAGGCCCTCCTCTACCGCGCTGAACTGCATTTTGGCCAGCACTTGGCGGCAATGCTGGCGGATTTCAGGCGGCATTTCACCCAAACGCGAGGGATTTTGCTCGGTCCCCCAGGTGGGCACCTCCAAAGCCTGAGCCAAAGTGGCCAGGCGTGCGGCATTGGCCCACACGGCATCTGCATCCAACATGGCGGGCTTCAGGCGGGCCTGGAAATCCACCAGCACCAATTGGCTTTCATCTGCATCGATCAACATGTTCAGTCCTCTGAGTTACTGGATCTGGATTGTCGCAGCAGCCTCGGTAACAGCAAACGTGCAGCGTCGCCGTGGCCGTGATCAAGAAACCTGACACCGTATAAGCCCCATCCTTTAAGCCAAAAATATCCGTTATGCTGGAGCGCTATGCGTTGGATTCTTTTTTTATCTCTGGCTGCGGCCCTGAACCTGCCCGCCTGGTCCTCCCCGACAGAGGAAGCACCGACAACGGGCATGACAGAACGAGGCCTGGTCTCGCAGATCGGCACCCAATTGGGCGCGGTCAAGGACAAGGCCAGTGGCCAAGCTGCAGGCATGGTGGAACAGGCCATGGGTTTGCTGGGCGTGCCCTACCGCCGGGGCGGCAACAGCGAAAACACCGGTTTTGATTGCAGTGGCTTTGTGCGCCACTTGTACGAAAAATCGGTCGGGCAAATTCTGCCGCGCCGCGCCGTCGACCAAGCTCGTGCCACCGAAGTCATTGACCGCGAAGAACTCAAGCCAGGCGATTTGGTGTTTTTCAACACCATGCGTCGCGCCTTCAGCCATGTGGGCATTTACGTGGGCGATGGCAAATTCATCCACGCCCCGCGCGCAGGCAAAGCGGTCAATGTCGAGGACATGCGCAGCGCTTATTGGCAAAAACGCTTCAACGGCGCGCGCCGCGTGCCCATGAGCGGTGACAATCCAAAAAATGAAAACTCAAATTGATCACCTCGTGGTGATGGCGGCTTCCCTGGAACAGGGCGTGCAATGGTGCGAAGACACTCTGGGCATTACCCCCGGCCCCGGTGGCGAGCATGAAAAATACGGCACCCACAACCGCCTTTTCAAGATCGCCACACCCCAATTTCCACTGGCTTACTTCGAAATCATCGCCATCAACCCGGCGGCCGTGATTCCCAAACGAGCCCAAGTGCCGCGCTGGTTCGACATGGACGACGCCGCTTTGCAAAAAGCCGTGGCGCAAGGTCCCCGGCTGATTCACTTTGTCAGCAGCACCGAAGACGTGAAGGCCGCCCGCCATCTGCTGCGCACCCAAGGCATCGAACGTGGCCAAGTGGTGCATGCCAGTCGAAAGTCGAGCAAAGGCACGCTCAACTGGCAAATCACCGTGCGCGAAGATGGCGAGCGGCTCTTCAATGGCTGCTTGCCCACCCTGATTCAGTGGGGCAAACCTGAGGCCACCGAGCCTCTGCGCCTGCACCCGCGCAACAGCTTGCCCCGCTCCGGCGTGACGCTGCAAAGCCTGACAGTGCGTCACCCCAGTGGTGCCAAACTGCAAGCCGCCTTCGATGCCCTTGGCTTGGCTGACATCGCCATCGAAACCGGCCCAGCCAACTTGGTGGTCAACTTGCAAACCCCCAAAGGCCTGGTGCAGCTAGAAAGTCTGGGGATTTAGGTCTCTTTGGGCAAAGCCAACAGCAGCGCCATGCCCACCAGCATCACGGCGGCCGTCAACCACAAAGCCCCTTTGAAACTGCCCGTGGCCTGCGCCATGGCACCGGCCACGACGGGCGCAATCATTTGCGCTGCGCCGTAGCTGAGCGTCAAACGCGCCATGGCCTTGCCCGGGTTTTGTGGCGCACGCCGCCCCACCAGCGCCAAGGTCAGGCTCACGATGCCGATGAAAGTCGCTCCATAACCCAGAGCACCGATCAGCGCTGCCGTCAGTGAACCCGACAAAGCAGGCAAGACAATGGACACCGTCTGCAGGCCAAAAGCCAGCAACAAAGCCCGGATGTCGCCCACCTTTCGGGCCACACGGTCCCACAAAAACACGGCCGGCATGGCCGCCAGCCCCACCAGTGCCCATGCCAACGCGCCTTGCCCGGCCAAAGCCGGTTCGCGCTCGACAATGGCCACGGTGAAGGTCGCGCTGATCACAAAACCCCAGCCCGCCGCAAAATAACTCAGCGCCATGGTCGCCATCCAGCGGCGCGAGACCTGCGGCTGCGTCTGGGCGACCGCTGCAGCGGTGGGCACGGGCGGCACCGGCGGACGCCACAGCCAGGCCGGCACAAAAAACACAACGCCCAGCGCGGCAAAAGCCAACCACTGGTCCGACCACAGCGCCCAGATGTCCGACAAGACCCAGGCACCCAGCGCCGACACCACGATGCCCAGCCCCAGACCAATGAACAACACCCCCAGCTCGGGCCTGCGGCCCTGACGCATCAACCAGCCCAGCACCAGACCCGATCCGAGCAACATGCCGGTAGCCCCGCACAAACCACCCAAAAAGCGCCACAGTCCCCAGGCGGGCAACCAGCTCGACAGCGCCATCGCCCCCGTGGTGAGCAGGGCCATCCACAGACCTGCACTGTAAAACCGGTGACGCCAACGCACATCGTCCATCCAGGCCGTGACCAAAGCCCCAACGATGTAACCCGCGTAATTGACCGCCGCCAGGCCTCCGGCGGACGCATCGTTCAAACCGGTTTGCGCCTGTAAGGCGGGCAACAAGGGCGTGTAGGCAAAGCGCGCCAGGCCAATGGTCAGCACCAGGCCGCAAATGCCTCCGAGCATGACTTGCCAAGCTTGCAGCGAACGGGGGGAGGAAGTGTCTTGCATATCAGTGCCAAGTATCCACGCATTTGTGCCCAACTGGGGCGCGCTGCCCACGAGCGCTGCCGCTAGGGGCGACAGTTCACCGCGTCCCGAACATGACAGCCAGCGCCCTGTGACAAAGGGTTTTCACCATCCCCGGCACGACCTGCTGGCACCTAAAGTGAAATGCTCAAAAGGAGTTGTTCATGCCCACACGTTCTGCCACCCCCACAACCACAGCACTGTCCGCGTCCGGGTCTGCCCGCCGCATCGCCAACCCCATCCGCCGCAGTCTGGGGGGCCTGTTGCTGGGGCTGGGGGCATTGAGCGCCGTCGGCGCCTCGGCGCAAACCTTTCCCACCAAGCCCTTGCGTCTGGTGGTGACCTTTCCATCGGGCGGAGCGCCCGACATCCTGGCGCGCCTGTTCAGCGAAAAAGCCCAATTGGGCTTTCCGGTGGTGGTGGACAACCGGCCCGGCGCGGGCGGCAACATTGGCGCGGACAACGTGGCCAAGTCGCCCGGTGACGGCCACACCATCGTCATGGGCACGGTGGGCACGCACTCGATCAACGGTGCGCTCTACGAAAAAATGCCCTACGACATGGTCAAGGACTTCAGCCCCATCTCGCTGATCGCCTCGGCCCCCAACTTGCTGGTGGTCAACAACGCCCTGCCCGTCAAAAACGTGCCCGAGCTGATCGCCTACATGAAGGCCAACCCGAACAAGCTTTCTTTCGGCTCCCCCGGCATCGGCACCTCGGTGCACGTTTCGGGCGAACTTTTCAAGTCGCTCACCGGCACCACCATGGAGCATGTGCCCTACAAGGGCCGTCAATTCGCCATTCCCGACCTGATCGGCGGCAGCATCCAGGTCATGTTCGACAACATGCCCTCGGCCCTGCCCATGGCCAAGGAGGGCAAAATCCGGGCTTTGGCACAAACCACCGCCACCCGCTCACCGGCCGCGCCGGACGTGCCCACCGTGGCCGAGTCGGTGCCCGGCTTTGAAGCCACCACCTGGTTTGCCATGTTTGCCCCGGCCAACGTGCCCCGCCCTGTGATCGACAGGCTCAACGCCGAGGTGCTGCGGGTATTCAAGCTGCCCGATGTGCAAGAGCGCCTGAAAACCCTGGGCCTCGACCCGGTGCTGTCCAGCCCCGCCGAGCTGGCGCGCTACCAGGCCACTGAGATCACCAAATGGGCCAAGGTGGTGAAGGACTCTGGCGCCAAGGCGCAGTGATGCTGCAGGCCAAGCGCTGCGATCAGGCCACAATGCCCTGCTCGCGCAGCGCTTGGATTTGCGCGGCGGTGAGGCCCATGCCCGCCAGCACCGCGTCGCTGTCCTGACCGATGCCGGGCGCGTTGCGACGGTGCCCACCGGGCGTGCGCGAGAGCTTGGGCACGATGCCTGGCACCATCAAATCACTGCCATCGTCCATGTGCACCGTTTGGAGCATGCCGCGTGCCTGGTAATGCGGGTCGTGTGCGATGTCGGCCACGGTGTAGATGCGCCCGGCTGGCACGCTGGCACGGTCCAGCGCGGCCAGCACCTCGTCCACCGTGTGCTGCGCGGTCCACTGGCCAATCACCCCATCGATTTCGGCCACGCGGGCCACACGGCCCGTGTTGTCTTTCAAGGCCGGATCTTGTGCCAGGTCGTCGCGGCCAATCTCGGCCATCAGCCGCTTGAAAATGCTGTCGCCATTGCCCGCAATCAGGGCGTAGCCGCCGTCCTTGCAAAGGTAGGCGTTGCTCGGGGCAATGCCCGGCAAAGCGCTGCCCGCCGGGCCGCGCACCGCACCAAAGGCGCTGTACTCGGGCAGCAGGCTTTCCATGCAGTTGAACATCGCCTCGTACAAAGCCACGTCGATCACCTGCCCCCGACCCGAAGTCTGCCGCTCGTGCAAGGCCAGCAAAATGCCGATCACGCCGTGCAAAGCCGCCAACGTGTCGCCCAGGCTGATGCCCACACGCACAGGCACCCGGCCTGGCTCGGCCGTCAGGTGCCGAATGCCGCCCATGGCCTCGCCCACCACGCCAAAGCCGGGGCGGTCACGGTAAGGGCCGGTTTGGCCGTAGCCGCTCACGCGCAGCATGATCAGGCGGGGGTTGAGT
>JBIKQY010000458.1:0-8418 GCA_044349465.1 Limnohabitans sp.
CGGTCAGCGTCTTCAACGGCAGCACCCTGCTGGGGCAGGCTACAGTGGCCGGCACCGACTGGAGCTACACCGTCACAGCAAAAAACGGCGAGTCCTACCAATTTAAGATCACCGAAACAGACCTGACTGGCAACGTCAGTGCGCCAAAGGCTTATTTGCCCGGTGCGGGTGATGCAGTCATCGATTTGGGGGTCGACAAAAACGGCGCAGATTATGGCCAGCTGATCGCTCCGGTACAGGTCGATGGTGGCAAATGGTTCTACCACTGGGACCGCAACGGCAACGATGACAGTTCAGACGACTCTATTCCTCGCTACGAACTCAACGCCATATTCAACGCCGACAGCACTGGTGTGACGGGCCCAGCAACCACGGACATTTACCGTTACGCCACCCTTAACGGCAACTTGCTTGCTTTGCCCACGTATGGCGTTTCTGCAGACGTGATGAACGGCTGGCTCAATACAAAGGCACAACAGGAACAGTCCAATTCAGCTTGGGCCCATATGGTGCTTCCTAGCACAGCGGTTGGATCGGCCAATCGGGACGAGGGGGACAACTCGGACAATCCAGCCTACGATGGTCTGCTGGCCATATGGGACGCATACAACGGCACTGCAGTGACCGAATTGGCCCCTATGGATTGGAACACTGCACCCAATGGAAGGCCATCTGGTTGGGGTAGCCCTTGGGCCGAATATGCTTCTGCCACGCCTGATCCTAATCCCGATTACACCGATAAGCATCTGACCTTGCCATTGGCAGGGGGTTGGTACAGCTCGCAATATGACGGGATGGATCAAGAAGGTTATAGAAGCGCGTTCTATGTAGCCCTCGAAGCGTTTGAACCCGGCATCATCATCGACACCCGGGGGGCACCTGTGATGACAGGCGATGCCACCGCCGACGTACAAGAAAGCTCTACCGGAACGTTCTACACCGCCACCGCCACCCAAGCAGGCAACACGCTGACTTATGCTTTGGATGGTACTGATGCAGCGTTGTTCAGCATCAACGCCAGCACGGGTGCAGTGGGCTTTCTCAACGCACCCGATTTTGAAGCACCTGGTGATGAGGGTGCCGACAACGTCTACAACATCGACGTCACAGCCAGCAACGGTGTTTACACGTCGTTGCCGAAAGCGGTGGCGATCACAGTGGGCAATGTGTACGAAGCCCCAGTGATGCTGACGGGGGCTTCATGGGCCACCTCATTCAATGAAGGCGCGCTCTCAAGCAAGCTAAACATGGATGTGCCCGATACTATCCGCAATGCGGTGAGTGGTTATGCCTCCAGTACTGCCTTTGCTACGGTGGATGCGACGAACGGTTTTGCTATTACCGTGGCAGGCACCACCTACAACACTAATGGTAATAAAACCGTGAATGGAGTAGTGACAGCCAACGAAGTTACTGTTCTTGGTGCTAGCCCAACCGTGACAGATCTGAAGAACTGGATCAATGGTCTAGGCGATTATGTCAGTGCAAGCGTTGTAGAAACGACTAACAGTTCAAATTGGGCTTTAATGATTCAGGGAACGCAAACGGGCACAACAAATGCTGTTAGCTTTACAGGGCTTACCGGGTTAACCGGTGCTACACCTACTCTAACAAATACTTCCGTTACCGCAGCCAGTGTGGTGCTGGACACCGCGAATCAGCAATTGGACTTTTCAGCGCAAGGGATTCATTTCTTGTATGAGTATTACTATCGAGACGACGCCCCTATTGTCTGGGCCGATTTGCCCGAGGTGGAGTTAGGCCAGTCATGGTCGGTACAAACACGCGTAAGCATTAACGATGGACTCGCAAAACCGGAACAATCTGCCGGAATTGTTTTTTATGACGCTGACGGTGGTGTGCCCAACTTCTATTTTTCGCTGACCAAATGGATTCAGCCGACCTACACACTGTCCAACGTAGCTGGCGTAGCCACCCAAAGTGGTGGCGGCAATGGCATCAGTGGCGAGGCCTACACGCTGCTGTCACCTGAGACATCGGACGTTTATCTGAAAGTACAAGTCACCGAACTTGGCCTAACTGACCATTACCAGTTTTTCTACAAAGGCTTGTCGGCACAAGACCCTTGGATCGCTGTGGGTGACGCCAGAACCTACACCGCTAAGGGCAATGACTCACGGGTCGGGTTGTTTTACAAAACGAATAAAGTCACCACCGGTGTGGCCTTTGACGATTTCGCCATCACGGTGCCCGTGAGCGTGGCAGAAAACAGCACCAGTAAGGTTTACACCGCGAATGCCATTGCGGAGGGTGAAAAAACACTGACCTACGCCTTGAGTGGCACCGATTCAGCCCTGTTCAACATCCATGCAAACACGGGAGAGTTGGCCTTTAAATCGGCCCCCAACTTTGAAGAACCGCTTGATGTCGACGGTGACAACCTTTACGACCTGACGGTGACGGCCAGTGATGGCGTGAAAACCTCAGTGCCGCAGCCGGTGGTGATTGCGGTGACCAATGTGGTCGAGCGATCTGCCGTGAACGTGACCGTGGCACCTGCCCAAGTGTCCGAGGGCGATGCCGACAAGCTTGTCTACACCTTCACACGCAGCCAAGACTTTGATGGTGAACTGACTGTCGATATTGGCGTGACGGGAACGGCTGGCCATGAGGACTATTCTCGTCCGGTACAAAGCCAATGGACCCGTCTCATGGGGGCAAATCGTTACCAACAAGTGCCGACTTCAGCCTCCGTGGGGGCAGATGGTGTCTACGTGTCTGGTCGCGCAGAAAGCTCCCTTCTGGACGGAACGAATGAGCTGAGTGCATCCGGTGGTGGATATGTCAGAAAGTTTGATGCTGATGGCTCTTTGGTGTGGACTCGCCTCACCGACGCAGTCAACGACAACTATCCCTATTCAGTGACCACGGGGGTTGATGGTGGCGTTTACGTGGCGGGCATGGCCTATAACCCAGCCCAGAGCAACTACGACGGCTTTGTCAACAAATTCGATACTGACGGCGCATTGGCGTGGACCAGTTTTGTAGGCTTTCCACACTACGACTATGTTAAGTCGGTCTCTGCGGATGCCAAGGGTGCCGTTTATGTGGCTGGTTTTTCTGCCAATGAAAATTGGAGTCAACGCTCATCATTTCTAAGCCAATTAACAACCAAAGGAGATTTGGCGTGGACTCGCCCAGTAGACGGATCCGATCACTTTAAATCAGTCTCCGCAACTGCCGACGGCGGAGTCTTCGTGACGGGTTACGCCAATAGCGCCATTTTGGATGGCGCAAATAAAATTGGCGAACTCGGTAGCTATGTCAGCAAATTTGATGCTTCCGGAACTTCAGTGTGGACCCGCCTCCCAGAAGCGTCTGGCTCCAGCCAAACAAATACAGTCTCTGCGGGTGCCGATGGCGCCGTTTACGTGGCTGGTTACGCCTATAACTACAGCTCGCAAAACACTGACGGTTTTGTGACCAAGTTCGATGCTGACGGCTCTTTGGTGTGGACCAGTTATGTTGGCGGATCTGGCCACGATGACATCAAATCAGTCTTCACGGGTCAAGATGGTGCTGTCTATTTAGCTGGGGAAACCTACAGCAGCAGCCTGAACGGACAGGTCATTGAGGGCACAGCTGACACAACAAACGGTTTTGTGGGCAAGTTCGATGCTAAAGGCACTTTGGTGTGGACCCATCTCATCGGTGGTTCCAGCAATGACCTGATCAAATCCATTTCTGTGGATGCCGATGGCGTCGTTTACGTCGCTGGAGAAACCTACAGCAGCAGCCTGAACGGACAGAACAATCAGGGCAACGTCGCCGGTTTTGTCAGCAAAATACTGCCCACCTCGTTGACACAAGTCACCTTTGCCCCCGGCAGTGCCACCGCTACGCTCACCCTCCCAGCGTCAGCAGACGCCGCGACCGAAGGCAATGAAACCGTGACCGTGACGGTGATGGCGGGCCAAGCGTACACAGTCGGCACAGCGTCATCGGCTACCGGCTCCATTGAAGACAACCTGCCCCCCGTCATCACCAGCGACCCCACGGCCACAGCAGCAGAAAACAGCACAGGTTCGGTCTACACCGCAATCGCCACAGACGCCAATGCCGGCAGTGCGCTGACCTACAGCTTGAGCGGCACTGGTACGGATGACGCGCTCTTCGAAATCGATGACGACACGGGCGAAGTGAGCTTTAAAGCCCCGCCCAATTACGAGGCGCCAGCCGACGCGGGCAGCGACAACATCTACAACATCACCGTCACAGCCAGTGACGGGGTCAACACGACCGAGAAGGCTGTGGCGATCACGGTCACCTATGTCGACACCGAGGCGCCAGTTGCAGTTTTCAGCGCAATCAAAGGCTCAAATGGCGATGTACTGACTGCAGGGCCCACGAAAATTGATACCTTAATTCTCAGTGGAAGCAATGAAGAAGGTTCGACGGTTAATGTGTACAACGGCAGCGTCCTCTTGGGGCAGGCCACTGTCACCGGCACCGCATGGAGCTATATCGTCACAGCAAGCAACGGTGAGTCCTACAACTTAAAGATCACCGAAACAGACCTGACGGGCAACGTCAGTGCGCCAAAGGCTTATTTGCCCGGTGCGGGTGATGCAGTCATCGATTTGGGGGTCGACAAAAACGGCGCAGATTATGGCCAGCTGATCGCACCGGTACAGGTCGATGGTGGCAAATGGTTCTACCACTGGGATTTAAGCCGAGACGGCACCGGCTCAGACATTGACTCAAATGGAAATGCCGCAGACCATTTTCTTGGGTGGGCACTTAACGACATCTTCAACAAAGATGTAAATGGCGTCCAGGGGCCTGGCACGAGCGAGACCTACCGCTACGCCACCCTCAATGACGTCCATTTGGCTTTGCCCACGATGGGCTTGAAGGACGACGTTGTTGCCACCTTCACCAATTATGGAAATGCAAATGGGCCCATGTCTGTGGCTACCTTGTCCGGGGTCAGTTACGAAAGTTCCTTGCAAGCAGGTACTGTCATTGGGTCCTTGAATCCCAGCGAGGGTGACAACACCATCAATCCGCTCTACAACGACTTGCTGGCCATTTGGGATGCTCACAACGGGAATGCAAGCACTGATATTTGGAGATACATCGATAGTTGGAACGGCGCGCCATTTACTTCTGGTGTTCCAGTCGGTTGGAGCAACCAGCCTTACACATCGGCCTCGAACAGTTATGTAGTGGGTTGGGGTGTCTACGACAGATACCAAGACATCAACTTATCGCAGGGGTGGATTGCAGGGAATTCGAAAGGCGAACGGGATTCGGAATACAACAAATTTATGGTTGCTCTCGAAGTGTTCGAACCCAGCATCGTCATCGACACCACCGCACCGATCGCCCCCACCCTGACTCTGGGCACTGGCGTGGACAATGGCGCCACCCTCGACGAGGCCACAGACGGAGGGGGCGTGGTAGCCGTCACCGCAGAAAGCGGCGTCAGCACCGTAGTGACTTTTAGCCGCAACAGCGCCACAGTGAGCAAGTCCGTCATCGGCAACGGCGACACGCCAGTGCCAGTGACTCTTAGCAGCGCCGACTTGTCCACCTTGGGTGACGGCACCATCAGCGTGAGCTCTGTGTCCACTGATGCGGCGGGCAATGCCACCGCCTCGACAGGCTCGACAAGTTTCGAGCTGAACACCCTCAGCACGGTCCAGGTGTCAACATCACCAGCCTCAGCCAACGAAGCGCCCGCCAATATCTTGCCATTCGTTTCGAACCTTGGTGGTCTCAATTGGACGACTGTGGGTGCCTACTCGGTCTACAGTTTTACCGAAGTGGGTACCAGCACATTCACAGTCAATTCCGCAGCACCTGTGACCATGGAAGCGCTTCTGGTCGCCGGTGGCGCAGCGGGGGCTTGGTCTGGAAATATGGTGGGCGGAGGCGGGGGCGGTGGGGGCGTGGCTTACATACCCAACTTTTATCTCAGTAACGCCACATACACGATTACTGTAGGCGCTGGCGGGGTGCCCGATTCCGGCAATGTGTATTCGGACCAAAATCAGATATACAACGGCGGGAACACCAGCGTGACTTCTACATCGGGGCAGTCGGTCACGGTTTACGGCGGCGGCGTTGGTGGTGGCAATAGCGGCGACAAGGGTTCCGCCGGCGGCTCTGGCGGCGGTGGTCATTGGAGTAGCGGGCAAGGAGGTGCGGCCCTTTCCGGTACAGCCACAGGCATCGACGGGGTTGTGTTTTATGGCAGAGCGGGCGGACAAAGCGATCGAAATACCACTGCAGGCGGTGGCGGTGGCGGCGCCACAACCGCGGGTGCTGATGCAACTTTAGGTGGTGGCGGCAATGGCGGCGAGGGTTTTGAAAGTGCCATCACTGGCACAGCGGTCGTCTACGGCTCAGGCGGTGGTGGGGGTGGCAATAATTCGAGCGGTTTGGGTGGCACCAACGGTGGTGATGCAACCTCCTCTACTGCGTTAGCCACAAGCGGGGTGACAAACACCGGCAGTGGCGGCGGTGGCAGCGGCATCTCACTGAACGGTAGCGGCGGCTCAGGCATCGTGGTGCTGCGTTACATCGCCGGCATCCAGGCCGAGGCCGGCACACCCTACAAGATTGAAGGCATTCAAATTGGAGACCCGGATGCCGCCGGCAGCTACACGGTGACATTTACCCAAACCAACGGTGTCTTAGCGGTGACCGAAAATGTGGTCGGTGGTCTGGTGACCAGCGCTATTGAAGGCAACAACTCAGACAAAGTGGCTCTGACAGGAACCATGGCGCAAATCAATGCCACGCTGGCGGCCGACAACGGCTTTGTGCTGACGATGAACAGCGATTTCACTGGCGCAGCATCCCTGACCATGGCCACCAACGATGGCCAGGGCGGTTCGGATACGGATGTGATCGCAGTCACCGTGCCCGAGCCCTCTTCCCCAGCAGGTCAGTCTGTGATCGACCTAGGCAGCTACGGCCAGTTGATCGCGCCGATACAGGTGGAGGGCAAGTGGTACTACCACTTGGACCGCAACGGCGACGGGACGATAGCCGGTGATGCTTACACCATGAGTGATGCAAACACTTACCCGCTCAGCGAGATCTACGAGCTCTTCAAGCAAGACGTCAATGGTGTTGCGGGGTCATCGACGAACGACACCCACCGCTACGGCACGGTCAATGGGGTCAAGCTCGCGATGCCGACACTGGGGACCAGCGCAAACCCGGGCCTGATCAACGGCACTGACTTGAACAGCCCGAGCCAGACGAACCCCAGCTACGATGACTTGAGCGCCATTTGGGATGCCTACAACGGCACGCGGGTCGGGTCGTACTCGGGTCAGAACCTCGACAGCAGCAACAGGGGCTCAGGCGACATCACCAGTGGCGCCCCTGGGGCATGGGTCAACGACTCCTACGTCTCGGCGACGCCCTGGCCGTCCAGCACTGACTATGCGGCTTTACGGGTTTACGACGGCTTGGTCTTCAACCACGCCAATTGGGGCATGAACGTCGCCCTACAGGTCTTGTAAATGACCACTGCCCTGCAACTGGCCCGCCGTTACTTGTGTTGGGTCTGCATGGGCTGTGCCCCTGTGTGGGCGCTGGCGCAGGTTCAGGCCCCCAGCCCAACCCTGGCCTCGCTGGTCCGGGACGCACTGGCTTCGCACCCCGCCACCCAAAGTCAGCGTGCGCTGGTGGCATCGGCAGCGGCGGGCGTGGACAGTGCGCGTTGGCAGTTTTACCCGACGCCCTCGGTGTCTCTGGAAAACGCCACCACCCGTGGGGCCGATCCGCTGTACCAGGGGGACAATCGTGTGGCCACCCTGCGCCTGCAGCAGCCGCTGTACACGGGTGGGCGCTTGACGGCAGGGGCCGACAAGGCCCAAGCCAGTCTGGACCAAAGCCAAGCGGCCCTGGATGAGTCGCGCCTGCAGCTGAGCCTGCGCGTGGTGCAGGCTTATGGCGAATGGCTGTCCGCGCACCTGAAGGCGCAGGCCAGCCAAAAGAATGAAGACACCCACAACCGGCTGCTCAGGCAAGTTCAAAGGCGCATTGACGAAGGGGTCTCTGCCGAAAGTGATCGGGTTTTGGCGCAGGGGCGTCTGGATGCCGTTCGCGCTGATGTGACCGCAGCGCGGGCCCAGGGCGATATGGCATTGGCCCGACTCGGCCAGTTGCTGGGCCGCCCCATTGCGGGTGACGCTCTGGCCAACACGGTGGCCACACCCCGCGCCGTGAATGCGCAGGCGGCTGCGCTGCTCGAGCAAGCGCAAGGCCAAAGTGCAGCGCTGCAAAAAGCGCTGTCGCAAGTGCGTGTGCAAGAGGCCACGGTGCTTGAGCGGCGGGCCGATTTGTTGCCCGAGGTTTATCTGCGCGCAGAGCGCCAGTACGGCAACTTCAACTTTGCCAATGGCGCACCGGTCAACCGTTTGTTCGTTGGGGTGA
>JBIKQY010000091.1:0-8348 GCA_044349465.1 Limnohabitans sp.
AGCTGGTACAGCTCCACCTTTCGGCGGGTTTCGTCGTCGCGCACCGGTACATCGACGGGGCGCTGGCCGTCTTCCTTGCAGCCCGAAATGAAATACTGCAACTGCTTGGGCGGGAAACGGTCTTCGTCCACATTGAACTGTTTGCACAGCCGCTTGACCGCCGACAGCTGGTCTTGGGTGTCCAAAATTTGAAACGTCTGCGGCAGGCCAGCCAGCTGGTAATGCGCCCGCAAAAACCGGTTGCACAGCCCGTGAAAAGTGCCAATCCACATGGCGTTCACATTCACCGGCAGCATGGACTGCAAGCGCAGCTTCATCTCTTTGGCGGCCTTGTTGGTGAAAGTCACCGCCAAAATGCCGCCGGGCGAAACCTGCGAGGTCTGCAGCAACCAGGCGATGCGCGTGGTCAGCACCCGGGTCTTGCCCGAACCGGCCCCCGCCAGGATCAGCGCATGCTCTGGCGGCAAGGCCACCGCACGGTGCTGCTCGTCGTTGAGCTGGGCGAGCAAGGGGGAAGAGGTGTTCTGGGAGATGTCTGACAGCATAGGCAAGGATTGTAGAAGCTGAACCGTATGTCCCGGCCTTCACTGCGCATCCGGCAGCCTCTGCCGGAACGCCATGGATTGACTGCTCAAAAGGGCTGGCATCCCATGAAAATCAAGGGTTTTCGATAAACCCACAGGGGTTAAAAAACCCGCATACTGTATGCATCGTTTATTGACGTATTTTCATCCCCAAAGGCCTTCACATGCTTCGCCAATCTTTCTCGCAGCTCATGAGCCGCCTGGCGTGCTACATGTACCAGCCCAGCGCCACAGGCTCCTTCGATTGCGGTTCGCCACAACTGGGCATGGTCGCCTCAGCCAACGTCGAACATGCCCATTGGCCTACCGCAACGCAAAATGATGCGCCCCGCTTGAAAATTGACTTGCGACCCAAGGCCAAGCAAGACTAATTCAACGCATTGGCTGTAATGGCCCGTATTCAGCTTCACTGCCGCGCCTATTGATGCGGCACCCTCAAAGCAGCGCGGCAGGTTCGGCCGCGACCTTGCTGGTTTCAGCGTAGAAACTTATCTACTCTGTTGCTGCCGAGGCAAAAGTGAGAGCGCATAGCCGGTCTAATGCGGGACATGCCACTTCCTTCTGGCGTGTCAACATGTGGGCAAGCCATGCTCCATGTAAAAACACACCCCATGACAACGCCATTTTGGCCAGTCCCCATTCAAACAACCCTCCTTAGACCAGCGCATGGTTTGCACACAGGAGGCTCTTTGTGAAGGTGTTTTACGGCTGGCGCATGGTGGGTGCAGCTTGCGGCATCCAGTTTCTGCTGGCCGCTTTCCTCACACAAGCGCTGGGCCTGTACATCGCGGTCCTGTCCGACGAGATGGGTTGGAGCAAAACCACTTTATCCGGTGCTGCCGCCCTGCAATCGGTCGAGGCGGCCATCATCGGCCCGGTGCTGGGCTGGGTGATGGACCGGGTCGGCCCTCAGAAAATGATCCGCCTGGGCATGGTGCTGTTCAGCGCAGGTTTGTTGCTGCTGAGCCAGGTCAACAGCGTGACCACTTTTTATGCCAGCGCCTTGTTGATGGCCATTGGGGCCAGCTTGGGTGGCTATTTTCCCCTGTCGGTCGCCTTGGTGCAGTGGTTCGAGAAATTCCGCGCCCGCGCCCTGTCCATCATGAGCCTGGGCCTGGCCATGGGCGGGCTGGTGGTGCCGCTGATGGCCTGGTCCATGCAGCAATGGGGCTGGCGTGCCACGGCGGCCGGTTCGGGCATGCTGGTCCTGCTGACGGGCCTGCCGATGGCCGGCATGATCCGAAGACGCCCCGAAGACCACGGCGAGCACATGGATGGCATCGACTCTGCCATGCGCGCAGCGGCCGAGCGCGAAGGTCAAGCAGTGCCCCCGCCCCAGATCGAGTTCACCGTCGCACAAGCCTTGCGCACCCGCGCCTTCTGGATGCTGGCGATTGGCCACGGCCTGGCCCTGCTGGTGGTTTCGGCCGTGAATGTGCATGCCATCACCCACATGAAAGAAGGCTTGGGCTATTCGGTGGCCACGGCCAGCTGGGTGATCCTGATCATGACCTTTGGCCAGCTGGCCGGGGTGCTGATGGGCGCCACCATGGGTGACTGGTTCGACAAAAGAAAGGTCGCCGCCCTGTGCATGCTGGCCCACGGCATTGGCATGCTGTGCCTGACCTATGCCACCAGCATGGCCATGCTGGTGGCGTTCGGGGTGTTCCATGGCATCGCTTGGGGCTTGCGCGGCCCCTTCATGCAGGCCATCCGGGCCGATTACTTTGGCCGCAACGCGATTGGCATGATCATGGGACTGTCGGCGGCCATCATTGCCCTGGGACAAATTGCCGGCCCCATGATCGCCGGGGTGCTGGCCGACCTGACGGGCGATTACCAACTGGGCTTCAGCCTCTTGGCCTTGCTGGCAGCATTGGGTTCGCTGTCCTTCATGCTGGCGACTAAGCCGCAACGGCCTCTTTCCGACTGAAGTCGGTTGGCTCGATGGCGGTTTGCCTTGGCGGTCAGTCTGCTGAAAGATCTGAAAAATTGAAACGGGTAGAATCAGCCACCGGGCCCAAGATTCTTGCGCCCGGTTTTTTTTGCCCTGAACCTGCAAGGGGTTCATCTCAGGGGCCAAATAACCGGCCAAGCCAAGCGCTCATTCGTTCCTCTTAACGATTCCTTTTTGGAGCTTGGTTTTCTCATGGAAATTTTTGACTACGACAACATCCTGCTTTTGCCACGCAAGTGCCGTGTGGAAAGCCGTTCCGAGTGCGACGCGGGCGTCGAACTCGGTGGCCGCAAGTTCCGCCTGCCGGTGGTGCCTGCCAACATGAAAACGGTGGTGGACGAGTCCATCTGCCTGTGGATGGCACAAAACGATTACTTTTACGTCATGCACCGCTTTGACCTGGACAACGTCCAGTTTGTGCGCGACATGCATGCCAAGGGTGTTTACGCCTCGATTTCGCTGGGCGTCAAAGCCCCTGACCGCGCCACCGTGGACCAGCTGGCTGCTGAAAATTTGGTGCCCGAGTTCATCACCATCGACATCGCCCATGGCCATGCCGACAGCGTGCGCGACATGATTGGCTACATCAAAGGCAAGCTGCCCAAGAGCTTTGTGATCGCGGGCAACGTGGCCACGCCCGAAGCCGTGATCGACTTGGAAAACTGGGGCGCGGACGCGACCAAAGTGGGCGTGGGCCCCGGCAAGGTCTGCATCACCAAGCTCAAGACCGGTTTTGGCACGGGCGGCTGGCAGTTGTCGGCGCTCAAGTGGTGCGCCCGCGTGGCCACCAAACCCATCATTGCCGACGGCGGCATCCGCAGCCACGGCGACATCGCCAAGAGCGTGCGCTTTGGCGCGAGCATGGTGATGATCGGCTCGCTGTTTGCGGGCCACGAAGAGTCTCCCGGCAAGACCGTTGAGGTCGACGGCGAGCTGTTCAAGGAATACTACGGCTCGGCCAGCGACTTCAACAAGGGCGAATACAAACACGTCGAAGGCAAGCGCATTCTGGAGCCGATCAAGGGCAAGCTGGCCAACACGCTGATTGAGATGGAGCAGGACGTGCAAAGCTCGATCAGCTACGCCGGTGGCACCAAGCTGATGGACATCCGCAAGGTGAACTATGTCACCCTTGGAGGTGACAACGCGGGTGAACACCTGCTGATGTGAACGCGTCTGAGCGTTTGCCATAAAGGGGGGGCCAATGGCCCCTCTTTTTTTTCGCGATGGACAAACCTGCACCCCACAGATTGACAGATTCAGCCCCGGCTGGAGGCCTCGGTTCAAGCACAAGGGGTCGCCCACACGGCGTGGATTTGACTGGAACCTCTAGGTGAAAACGATAGTGCTGGCCCTATGGCTTTACCCCGTGTGGACCTCCCGGAATGGCTTGCATTTTGATAAGTTACTGATTAAATCTAAAAATCGATTCCGAGGCTCTCGCACCCATCCAATCACCAGGAGTACAAACATGCAAAACATGGTCAAACGCGATTTTCTTAAACTGGCGGCGGCGGGTTCTGCCGCCAGCATCATGGGTATTCCGCTGCAGGCTTTGGCTCAAGCGGCCAAGGGCGGTGTCGTGGTGATTGGCACCACTCAAAAACCCCGGCACCTGAATTCGGCCGTGCAAAGCGGCATCGCCACCATGATGCCCTCTGCCCAGTTGTTTGCATCGCCCATCCGCATGGATGCCAACTGGAAGCCACAACCCTACCTGGCCGAGCGCTGGGACTTGTCGCCCGACAACCGCAGCGTCACGCTTTACCTGCGCAAAGACGCGGTCTTCCACGATGGCAAGCCCATCACTGCAGAAGACGTGAAGTTCTCCATCGAGACCATCCGCGACAACCACCCCTTCAAGACCATGTATGGTCCGGTCAATGCGGTGACCATTTCTGACCCGCACACCGCTGTGGTGCGCCTGTCAGAGCCCCATCCGGCGCTGCTGCTGGCCATGTCCACATCGCTCACGCCCATCATCCCCAAGCACATCTTTGGCGATGGCACCGACGTCAAGATCCACCCACGCAACGCCAACCCGGTGGGCTCTGGCCCCTTCAAGTTGGTGGAATTCAAGCCAGGTGAATTCATCGTGATGGAACGCTTCGACAAGTTTTTCATGAAAGGCGCACCCAAGCTGGACCGCATCATCGTGCGCGAATTCAAGGATTCGTCGAGCATGATGCTGGCCTTCGAACGCGGCGAAATCGACGTCCACTCCGAATTGACCGATGCCGGGCTGATTGAACGTGCCAAGAAAAACACCAATGTCTCTGTCACCCGCATGGCCCCGGCCATTGGCCCACTGATCTGGCTGGCCTTCAACACCAAGAGCCCCAAGCTCAGCGACAAGCGGGTGCGTCAGGCGATCAACTTTGCGCTGGACAAAAAATACCTGATCGAAACCCTGTTGGGCAAGGTGCATGGCCGTTCCACAGGCCCTATTGCATCGGGCAGCCCCTTTTATGAACCACAGGTTGAAAAGTACGACCTGAATTTGCAAAAGGCGGCCAAACTGCTCGACGATGCGGGCTACAAACCCGGCGCCAACGGCACACGGCTCACCCTGGACTTGGACTTCATCCCTGGCGCGACCGAGGGCAAAGTGATCCAGGAATACACCAAGGTCGCCTTGGGCAAGGTCGGCATTGAGGTCAATGTGCGCAACTCGCCCGACTTCCCGACTTGGGCGCGCCGCATCTCCTCCCACCAGTTCGACATGACCGTCGACTCGGTCTGGAACTGGGGCGACCCGGTGATCGGCGTGCACCGCACTTGGCTGAGCTCCAACATCAAGCCCGGCATCATCTGGTCCAACACGCAAAACTACAGCAACTCCAAGGTGGACGAGTTGCTGGCCGCTGCGGGCAAAGAGTCGGTCATGGCCAAGCGCAAGGCCATGTACTCGCAGATGCAAAAAATCGTTGTGGACGAGTGCCCGGTGGCCTTCTTGTTGGAGTTCAACTTCAACATGGCCTTCAACGCCAAGGTGCAAAACCGCCCGGCTGGCATCTGGGGTCTTGTCGATGGCATCACCGACACCAGCATCAAGGGCTGATGGCCTCTGGCTCTCTTCCATTGACAAGGGCAGCGTGCAGGGTTCTGTTTGAACCCTCTGCACCCTTCCACTCGCCGAAAGCTGCGCATTGAATACTCTTTTCACGATCCTGCGCCGCTTGGCTGTGGCAGCGGGCCTCATGGTGGCGGTGCTGGCCATCAACTTCACGCTCATTCACGCCGCCCCCGGCGATCCGGCCAGCGTCATCGCTGGTGAAATGGGCGGTGGTGACCAGGCCGTGATCGACAGCATCAAGAAGGCCTATGGGTTGGACAAGCCCCTGCACGAGCAGTTCATCACCTACATAGGCAAAAGCGTGCGCGGTGACTTGGGCATGTCCTACACCTACAACAAGCCTGTGAGCAGCTTGATCGCTGAGCGCATCGGCCCCACCATCTTGCTGGTGCTGACCGCTTTGCTGGTGGCCATCGTTGTGGGCACTTTGCTGGGGGTGTTTGCATCACTCAAACCCAAAAGTTTTTCCAGCGCCGTGGTGACGATTTTTTCGCTCACCGGACTGGCCATGCCAGTGTTTTGGACAGGTATTTTGCTGGTGATCCTGTTTGGCAAGGTCTGGCCCGTGATGCCCATCGCAGGCATGTACGACGTGCGCAATTACGGCGCTACCGGATGGGCAGCCGCTCTGGATGTGCTGCACCACCTGGTCTTGCCCGCCCTGACCCTGACCCTGGTCTATCTGGCCCAGTACAGCCGTCTGGCCCGGGCCAGCATGCTGGAGGTGCTGAGCTCGGACTATGTGCGAACGGCCAAGGCCAAGGGCCTTCACCAAGGTGTCGTGGTTTTTAAGCATGCCCTGCGCAATGCCCTGATGCCTCTGGTCACCATTGCGGGTTTGCAGTTTGGCAACTTGGTTTCGGGTGCCGTGCTGGTGGAAACCGTTTTCTCCTGGCCTGGCCTGGGTACGCTGGCATTGGACGCCATCCTCGGGCGCGACTACCCCACCTTGCTGGGCGTGCTGACTTTCTCTTCCCTGTTTGTGATCACGGCCAATTTGCTCACCGATTTGAGCTACCGCTGGATCGACCCCCGTTTGCGTGGCAAATGATGACGCCTCCTTCCCTGACACCTTCCCTTCCGAGCCATCCCATGCAAACACCGGTCAAAACATTGTCGCCCTGGCGTGAAGCCTGGCGCGTGTTCCGTGGCAACAAGGCGGCCATGCTGGGCCTGGTCTCGCTCATCCTGATCATGCTCGTCATGCTGGTCGGCCCCGCTTGGTATGCCGTCGATCCGTTTGGCATTGTGGCCCCCCCGTTTCATGAACCGTTTGTGGACTCGCGCTACTGGCTGGGCAGCGACTACCTGGGCCGCGACATCGTGGCGGGGATGCTGATCGGTGGCCGCGCCACGCTGCTGGTGGGCGTCAGCTCGGCCGCCATCACGGTGGTCATTGGCATCTCAGTGGGCGCGCTGGCCGGGTACTTTGGCGGCTGGATCGACACCTTACTGTCGCGCTTGACTGAACTCTTTCAGGTGCTGCCCGCCTTGCTGTTTGCCATGGTGCTCGTCACCCTGTTTCAGCCCAGCTTGGGCGTGGTCATCTGCGCCATTGGCATGGTCAGCTGGACCGGCACGGCGCGTTTGACGCGGGCCGAATTCATCCGCCTGCGCGGGCTTGAATACGTCAACGCGGCGCGCACCATGGGTGCGGGCCACTGGCGTCTGATCTGGCGCGAAATCCTGCCCAACGCCATGGCACCGCTCATCGTCTCGGCCACCTTGGTGGTGGGCGTGGCCATCTTGTTTGAAGCGGGCCTGAGCTTTCTGGGTCTGTCCGACCCCAACGTGATGAGCTGGGGCATGATGATCGGCTCCAACCGCCGCCACATTCTGGAGTGCTGGTGGGCGGTGACGCTGCCTGGCGCTGCGATTTTCCTGACGGTGTTGTCGGTCAGTCTGGTGGGCGATGGCCTCAACGATGCACTCAACCCCAAAATGCATTTGCGCTGAGCCCAAAGACACCCGCATGACCTCCCCCATTGACATGACAGAAACAACGACCGACACAGCGCCCTTGCTCGAAGTGCGCGGCCTGGGCGTCGAGTTCCAGACCCGGGGCGGCACCGCCCATGTGCTGGAAGACATCCACCTGCAACTGCGCCGTGGCGAAACACTGGGCTTGGTGGGCGAATCGGGTTGCGGCAAAAGCATCACGGCGCTGGCCCTGATGCGCCTGATCCCGCAACCGCCTGGGCGCATCACTTCCGGCCAAATCCTGTTTGAAGGCAAGGATCTGCTGCAACTGCCCGAGGCGCAAATGCGGCGCGTGCGCGGCAACCGCATCTCCATGATTTTTCAGGAACCCATGACGTCTTTGAACCCCGCCTACAGCGTGGGCGATCAGATCATGGAATCGGTGCGCCTGCACCAAGGGCTCGATGCGCAGGCCGCTTTGGCGCGGGCCATCGAGATGCTCGAAGCTGTGGGCATACCAGACGCTGCAGGCCGCGTGCACCAGTTTCCGCACCAGTTTTCGGGCGGCATGCGCCAGCGCGTCATGATCGCCATGGCGCTGGCCTGCCAGCCCGATGTGCTGATCGCCGATGAGCCCACCACGGCGCTCGACGTGACGGTGCAGGCCCAGATTTTTGACCTCATCAGCGAGATGCGCGAGCGCACCGGAACCGCCGTGCTTTTGATCACCCATGACATGGGCGCGGTGGCCGAGATGACCGACCGGATGGCCGTGATGTACGCGGGCCGCATGGTGGAAGAAGGGCCGACC
>JBIKQY010000092.1:0-8221 GCA_044349465.1 Limnohabitans sp.
CCTTTGCTGCGCTTTGCCGACCTGGAGACCGATGGCCATTTGCTGGACTGGGCGCGAGCCCTGGCCCCGCCCATGCTGGACCAGCACCCGCAGCTGGCCGAGCGCCACATTGGCCGCTGGTTGGGCGGCAAATCCGAGTACCTCAAGGCTTGATGTTCAAATAGCGCCCATGACCCTGACCGAACTCAAATACATCGTGGCCGTGGCCCGCGAAAAGCATTTTGGCAAAGCCGCCGAGGCCTGCTTTGTGTCGCAACCCACGCTGTCGCTGGCCATCAAGAAGCTGGAAGAAGAGCTGGAGGTCAAGCTGTTTGAGCGCAGCGCCAGCGAGGTGTCGGTGACGCTGCTCGGCGAAGAGATCGTGCGCCAGGCGCAAAGCGTGCTGGAGCAAGCCGCCGAGATCAAGGAGATTGCCAAGCGCGGCAAAGACCCGCTGTCGGGCACCATGCGGCTGGGCGTGATCTACACCATTGGCCCATACCTGCTGCCCGATCTGGTGCGCCAGATCATCACCGACATCCCGCAAATGCCGCTGATGCTGCAAGAGAACTTCACCGTGCGTTTGTTGGAGATGCTGCGCACGGGCGAGCTCGATTGCGCCATCCTGGCCGAGCCCTTTCCCGAGTCGGGCCTGGCGGTGGCACCCTTGTACGACGAGACCTTCATGGCGGCCCTGCCGCTGAACCACCCGCTGGCCAAAGAGGCGTTCATCACGCCCGATCAACTGAAGAACGAAACCATGCTGCTGCTGGGCACGGGCCACTGCTTTCGCGACCATGTGCTGGAGGTGTGCCCCGAATTTGCGCGCTACGCCAGCCAGACCGATGGCATTCGCAAGACGTTTGAAGGCTCGTCACTCGAGACCATCAAGCACATGGTGGCTGCAGGCATGGGCGTGACGCTGGTGCCGCGCATGTCGGTGCCCGATCTCAAGCCGGTGCACAAGCGCTCGGGCGGGCGGCACGAATCGCCTGTGCGGTATTTGCCCATCGTCGACCCGGCGGGCGGCAAGCCGCCCACACGCCGCGTGGTGCTGGCCTGGCGGCGCAGTTACACCCGCTACGAAGCCATTGCCGCCGTGCGCAACGCGATTTATGCCTGCCCGCTGCCGGGCGTGACGCGCTTGTCCTGACCGGCCGACCAGGCCGTGCCCATGGACGCGGCCATGACGAGCGCAATGGCCAGGCCTTGCGCCAGCGTGAGGTGTTCGGCCAGCACCAACCAGCCCGCCAAAGCGCCCACAGCGGGCTCGAGGCTGAGCAAAATGCTGAAGGTGTTTTTGGGCAAGTGGTTGAGCGAGAACATCTCGAGCGCATACGGAATCGCGCTCGACAGCAAAGCCACCGCCAGCCCGGCCAACAGCCATTGCGGGTCGAGCAAGGCGCTGCCTGCATGCCACACGCCGATGGGTGCCACCACCAAGGCGGCAGCGAGCATGCCCATGGGTGTGGCCATGGCCCCATAGCGCAGGGCCACGCGCTGGCCAAACACGATGTACAGCGCCCAGCAAATGCCGGCCGTGAAGGCAAAGAACACGCCCCAGGGGTCGAGCGCCGTGGCCGCATCACCCCCGGGCAGGGGCAGCAGCAAGGCCAGGCCCACAATGGCCAGCGCCACCCAAAGCCAGTCGCTGGCTTTTTTGGAAGTCCAGACGGCCACAGCCAGCGGCCCGGTGAACTCGATGGCAATGGCCACGCCAAAGGGGATGGTCTTGATCGAGCTGTAGAACAGCAGGTTCATCACGCCCAAGGTGACGCCGTACAAGCCCAACGGCAGTGCATCGGCCCAAACCCACTTGCGCCGCCAGGGCCGAAACACGGCCATGAGCATGAGCATGGCGAAAATGATGCGGTAAGCGGTGGTGCCCTCGGCACCGAGGACAGGGAACAGGCTTTTGGCAAACGAAGTGCCAAATGCCAAAGACAACAAACTGCCCAGCAAGGCCAGCATGGCCCACAAACGAAGATTCAAACAAGGCCTCTTGATTAAGCGTTCAGGACGATGGGCTGGCCGTGCAGGGTGCGCTCGGCGGCGTCGGCCCAGGCGTGTTCCAGATCATGGATTTCATCGGGTGTGCCCAGTTGGCGCTCGATGACCAGCTGCTCTAGGGCATTGAGCCAGTGGGTGTAGTACAGGCTGCCGTCGCTGGCTTCGCCGCGCGTTTGACCGGCGCGGATTTCGCGGGTCAAGGCGGTGGCCCATTCGGGCCAAGTGAAAACCCCTTTGGCATGCAGCTGCAAGGTCATGGCAAAGGCGTGGGCCTGCCAGGGTTCTTCAAAAACAGCGCCGTTGTTGGCGGTGGCGGGCATGGGAAAGCCGTCGCCGCAGGCGCGGGCCAGGTCGTTCAGGTCTTGGATGGCTGTGTTCATGGGGCAGGCACCGCTTCCAGATAAGACTCCCAGGCGTCCACGCTCACTTGGTGCCCGGCTTCGGCTTGTGGGCCCCACAGCTCGGTGCCGTCAAACACCACGGTGTAGAGGTGCTCGGCCGTGCCGTCAAAAGGCGGCAGCATCTTGTTGACATGCTGGTCGGGCAAAACGTGGCTGCCGTGGTGCAGCACCACCGTGCCCACATGGCCGCGCACATAACGCGGCAAGCGGGTGTGGCCTTGGGGGTGGAGGTTCAGGGCCCGCACGCGCTGGCCCTCGGCAAAGCGCGGTGCTTGGGTGCTGGGGCGGTCGGCCGGGCTGCCTTTGGCCAAAGCCGCGTCCACCTCAGCGGCTTTGAGCACCCGAATGCCCGCCACGGGCGGCGTGATGGCTTGGCCTTGGGCCAGCTCCTGCTCGGTGATCAGGCCGCGCTCGATCAGCATGTTTTGCAAGGCCTTGGTCCAGATGGCGTAGTAAGGGCCTTGCACATAGTCCAGCGGGGGCAACGACTCGCGGGCCGAGCGGGCCAGGTCGATGTTCCACAGGCCGCTGGCGCCCATGGCCACCGTCACGCCCAAAGCGCGGCGCTCCCATTCGCCATGAAAGAGCGGCTCGTGGGCTTCTATTTGAACCGGGCCATAGCCTTGCAGGCCGCCCATGTCGTGCAGGCCGTTCATGCGACCTCCTTCGGGTCCAGGGCCAAACCGGTGCCGATCATGGCGTCGCGGGTGACCAGGGTGGCCAATTGCTCTTGGCTCCAGCCCTCGGTGCCTGCCGGGCGCTCGGGCAGCACCAAATAACGCACTTCGGCGGTGGAGTCCCAGACACGGATGTTTTGGCCCGGCGGCAAGGTGACGCCAAAGTCGGCCAGCACGGCCCGTGGCTCGATCACGGCGCGCGAGCGGTAAGCGGCGCTTTTGTACCAAACTGGGGGCAGGCCCAACACGGGCCAGGGGTAGCAACTGCACAGGGTGCAAACCACCATGTTGTGCGTGTCGGGGGTGTTGGGCACGGCCACCATGTGTTCGCCCTGGCGGCCGGTGTAGTCCATCGATGCGATGGCGGCGGTGGCGTCTTGCAGCAACCAGTCCCGAAAAGCCGGGTCGGCCCAGGCGCGTGCCACCACTTTGGCCCCGTTGTGCGGCCCCACATGCACCTCGTAGGTTTCGATGATCCGGTCCACGGCGGCGGGGTCCAGGTAGCCTTTTTGCGTCAGCAGGGTCTCCAGCGCACGCACCCGCAGATCCATCTCGCCCAAAGTGCTGTGCTCGTGGTCGTGGTCATGTGCGTGGGGGTGGCCATGGGGGTGGTCGTGTTCAGCGGGCATGGCGGTCTCCTGTCGGGTGGTCTGGGGCTGCACTTGGGTGCTGCTTGGGGGCTGCCTGAATATGACCTCAAGGGGTCTGACCCCGTGTGGCCGGGGCTTTTGGGAGCGATCATAGCGCCGCATACAATGGCGGCTTCGCCCGCAGGACGTCCAAGCGTCTCTTGCACAACCCGAATTTGACTTTCAGTGGAGTTTTCATGTTCATTTCTTCTGCTTTTGCCCAAACCGCTCCCGCTGCTGCCGCTGGTGGCGACATGCAGTCCACCCTGATGAGCATGCTGCCGCTGCTGCTCATGTTTGTGGTGCTGTATTTTGTGATGATCCGCCCCCAGATGAAGAAGCAAAAAGAGCACCGCGCCATGATCGACGCGCTGGCCAAGGGCGATGAAGTCGTGACCGCTGGCGGCTTTATTGGCAAAGTGAGCAAGCTGGGCGAAGCCTACGTGGGCATCGAGCTGGCCACGGGCGTGGAAGTGCAGATGCAGCGCAGCGCCGTGGTACAAGTGTTGCCCAAAGGCACCATGAAGTAATTCTTCCGGGCTTTGTTCATGGGGCCTTGGCTGTAGGGGCCCCGTTTTTATATCCTGTACGCGAGTCTTTATGAACCGTTATCCGGTCTGGAAGTATGTGATCCTCGTGATCGCATTTGTGCTGGGGGTGATCTACACCCTCCCCAATTTCTTTGGCGAGGCCCCTGCGGTACAGGTGTCGTCCGCCAAGGCCACCATCAAGGTGGACACCTCCACGCTGCAAAAGGTCGAAGACGCCCTCAAGTCAGCCGGCACCGAACCCAAAAGCCTGGCTTTGGAAGGAACGTCGATCCGTGCCCGCTTCGACACCACCGACCAGCAGCTAAAAGCCAAGGATGCCATTCAAAAGGCCTTGATTCCGGACGCCAACGACCCGCAATTCGTGGTCGCGCTGAACCTGGTCTCGCGCTCCCCCGCCTGGTTGACCGCCTTGCACGCTTCGCCCATGTACCTGGGCCTGGATTTGCGCGGTGGCGTGCACTTCATGCTGCAGGTCGACATGCAGGCCGCCCTGACCCAGCGGATCGAATCCCTGACCGGGGACTTGCGCAGCATGATGCGCGAGAAAGACATTCGCCATGGCGGCATTACCCGCAATGGCCAGAACATCGAAATCCGCGTGCGTGACGCGCAGCAACAAGAAGCCGCCAAGCGCCTGATCACCGAGCAGTTTGTTGATCTGCAAACGCGTGAAGTGAGCAACGGCACCGAACTCAGCCTGGTGGTGAGCATCAAGTCAGAATCCGCACGCAAGGTGCAAGAGCAGGCCTTGAAGCAAAACATCACCACACTGCACAACCGGATCAACGAGCTGGGCGTGGCCGAGCCAGTGATTCAGCAACAGGGCCTGGACCGCATCGTGGTGCAGCTGCCCGGCGTGCAGGACACGGCCAAGGCCAAGGACATTCTGGGCCGCACCGCTACCCTGGAAGTGCGCATGGTGGACGAGAGCACCGAAGCCCGTGCAGCCGAGCAAGCCGGTGGCATGGTGCCCTTTGGCACCGAGCGATATATTGAGCGCGATGGCCGCCCCCTGATCGTCAAGAAACAAGTGGTGCTCACGGGCGACAACCTGACCGACGCCCAACCCGGCTTTGACAGCCAGACGCAAGAGCCCGTGGTCAACCTGACACTGGACGCCAAGGGCGCACGTATCTTCAAGGATGTGACGCGCGAGAGCGTGGGCAAGCGCATGGCCATCATCTTGTTTGAAAAGGGCAAGGGCGAAGTGGTCACGGCTCCCGTGATCCGCGCCGAGATTGGCGGCGGTCGCGTGCAGATTTCGGGCCGCATGACCACGGTTGAGGCCAACGACACGGCCCTGCTGCTGCGCGCAGGCTCTTTGGCCGCACCGATGGAAATCATCGAAGAGCGCACCATTGGCCCCAGCCTGGGTGCCGAGAACATCGCCAAGGGCTTCAATAGCGTGACTTGGGGCTTTGTGGTGATCGTGGCCTTCATGGCGATTTACTACGCCCTCTTTGGTGTGTTCTCCGGCATTGCGCTGGGGGTCAATTTGCTGTTGTTGGTCGCGGTGCTGTCCATGCTGCAAGCGACATTGACACTGCCCGGCATGGCCGCGATGGCCCTGGCCTTGGGCATGGCGATCGACTCGAACGTGCTGATCAACGAGCGTGTGCGTGAAGAGTTACGCAACGGCGCAAGCCCGCAAGCGGCCATCCATGCCGGTTACGACCGCGCTTGGGCCACGATTTTGGACTCCAACATCACCACCTTGATCGCGGGTGTGGCTTTGCTGGCCTTTGGCTCCGGCCCGGTGCGTGGCTTTGCGGTGGTGCACTGCATCGGCATTTTGACGAGCATGTTCTCGGCGGTGCTTTTCTCGCGCGGCCTGGTCAACCTTTGGTATGGCGGTCAAAAGAAACTCAAATCGGTGTCGATCGGCACCGTCTGGCGGCCCGAGGCTGGCACTGCGGTGAAAGCCGACTAAGGTAAAAAGACCATGGAATTGTTCAAAATCAGAAAAGACATCCCGTTCATGCGCCACGCGTTGGTGCTGAACGCGGTTTCCTTCATCACCTTTATCCTGGCTGTTTTCTTCCTGTTCAGCCGAGGCCTGCACCTGTCGGTGGAGTTCACGGGTGGCACCTTGATGGAAGTGAGCTACAGCCAACCTGCAGACCTGCAAAAGGTGCGCGGCACCGTGGCCACGCTCGGGTTTTCTGAGGTGCAGGTTCAAAACTTCGGCTCAGCCCGCGAGGTCATGATCCGTTTGCCCGCGCAAAAAGGCGTGAGCTCTGCGCAGCAAAGCGAGAAGGTCTTGTCGGCACTCAAAGCCAATGACCCGGATGTCACGCTGCGCCGCACCGAGTTTGTGGGCCCACAAGTGGGCGACGAACTGGTGGAGGACGGGTTGATGGCGCTGGCCTTTGTGGTGGGCGGCATCATGCTGTACTTGGCCATCCGCTTCGAATGGAAATTCGCCGTCTCGGCCATCATCGCCAACTTGCACGATGTGATCATCATCCTGGGCTTTTTTGCCTTCTTCCAATGGGAGTTTTCGCTGGCGGTGCTGGCGGCGGTGTTGGCGGTGCTGGGTTACTCGGTCAACGAATCGGTGGTGATTTTTGACCGGATCCGCGAGAACTTCCGCCGCTACCGCAAGATGAACACTGTGGAGGTCATCGACAACGCGATCACCTCGACCATCAGCCGCACCATCATCACGCACGGCTCGACCCAGATCATGGTGTTGTCCATGCTGCTGTTTGGCGGCGAGACCCTGCACTACTTCGCCATGGCGCTGACCATTGGCATTTGCTTTGGCATTTACTCGTCGGTGTTTGTGGCCGCCGCCATTGCGATGTGGTTGGGCATCCAGCGTGAAGACCTGATCAAGCCGATCAAGAAAGACAACGACCCGAACGACGAAAACTCGGGCGCGGTGGTCTAAAACCCCGCCAGTCAAGTCATTCACCGCCTCACGGGCGGTGTCTCCTCAAGGGCCCCAACCCACGGTTGGCGGCCCTTTTTTCATGCCCCATGGATGCCCCCCTGGCTGGGGCCGGCTGCCCACAGCTTGGGCCGCAACGTTCAGCTTGTGAATTCGCATTGTCAAATATGTAATTTAATGTATTTTTAATTAAAAAATCATCAAAAACACTTCCGATTACCCCAATTGGGTAATGTCAAAAACAAATACGAATCAGAAAATTTGGCAATTAAATCAGCTTAACCAACAGAAACATCATTCCTTGTTTCGCTTGAGCTGACTCACTGCCTGTTTTCTGTCATGAACGCTCTTTGCTACAAAACCGTCTTTTCCAAACACCTCGGTGCCCTGGTGGCCGTGGGCGAACATGCCGCCAGTCAGTCCAAAGGCCAAGGTGCTGGCACAGCCTCTGGCGCTTGGACGCTGGGCTCTGTACTGCGTTACGTGGGCGTGCTGGCTTTGGGTTTCGCCTCGGTCAGCCTGGCTTGGTCGCAAACACTGCCCCAGGGCGGGCGGGTGTCTCAAGGCCAAGTCACCATCAGCCAGTCGGGCCAACAAATGGCCATCACCCAAAGCACCGCCAAAGCGGTGGTCAACTGGGACAGCTTTGACATCGGTGCCAACGCCAAGGTCAACATTGCACAGCCCAGCAGCCAGTCGGTGTTGCTCAACCGTGTGCTGTCAGACAACCCCACACAAATTTTGGGTCAACTGCAGGCCAACGGCCAAGTGGTGCTGGTCAACCCCAAGGGCATTGTGGTGGGCAGCGACGGCAGCGTGAGCGCCAGCGCCTTCACCGCGTCCACTCTCAATATTTCTGATGCCGACTTCATGGCGGGCAACGGCCGTTACAGCCGCGAGGGCAGCACGGGCGAGGTGGTCAACAAAGGCCGCATCAGCGTGGCCCCTGGTGGTTATGTGGCCTTGCTGGGCGCACGCGTGAGCAACGAGGGCCAGATCATCGCGCCGCAAGGGGGCGTGGCCTTGGGCGCAGCAGAGACAGTGACCGTGCCCATCGGGCGCACGGGCAAGATCAAGCTGG
>JBIKQY010000093.1:0-8215 GCA_044349465.1 Limnohabitans sp.
GACCTTGGTGGGCGACACGGTGGACAACGTGCCCGGCGTGGCCAAGGTGGGCCCCAAGACCGCTGCCAAGTGGCTGATGGAATACGGCTCGCTCGACAAGCTGATGGAAAACGCGCAAGACATCAAGGGCGTGGCGGGCGAGAACCTGCGTCAGGCGGTGGACTGGCTGCCCAAGGGCCGGGCGCTGGTGTCCATGAAAACCGATTGCGACCTGAATGGCTGGGTGCCCGATTTGCCGTCGCTGGCCAGCTTGCACCTGCACGCGCCCGACAAAGACAAATTGCTGAATTTTTACCAGACCTATGGCTTCAAAGGGCTGGTGCAGTCGCTGGGTGGTTCTGTGCCAGCGCCCACGCCCAAAGCCAAAACCGCCAAGCCCAAAGACACGGGCATGGGCGATTTGTTCGGCTCGGCTCAAGAAGATGAACCTGCGGCCTTGCCCGAGCTGGACAGCGCGGCCAGCGCCGTGCAGGGTGATTTGAAATACGACACGGTGCTCGACTGGGCGCTGTTTGACACTTGGCTGGCTCGCATCGAACAAGCGCCGCTCACCGCCATTGACACAGAAACCACCTCGCTCGACGCCATGCGTGCCGAGATCGTCGGCATTTCGCTGAGCGTCACGCCCGGCGAGGCGGCCTACATTCCGCTGGCCCACAACGGCCCTGGTGCGCCCGAGCAGCTGCCGCTGGCCGATGTGCTGACCAAGCTCAAGCCCTGGCTTGAAAACCCGGCCCGCTTGAAATTGGGTCAGAACATCAAATACGACCGCCATGTGTTCGCCAATCACGGCATCGAAGTGCAGGGCTATGCGCACGACACCATGCTGGAAAGCTATGTGCTTGAAGTGCACAAGCCCCATGGCCTCTCCAGCCTGGCCGAGCGCCATGTGGGCCGCCGTGGTGTGACTTACGAAGACCTGTGCGGCAAGGGTGCGCACCAGATTCCGTTTGCGCAGGTGGATGTGGACAAGGCGGCGCACTATTCGTGCGAAGACTCGGACCAGTGCCTGGATGTGCATCTGGCCTTGTGGCCGCAGATCGAGGCGCATGCGGGGCTCAAGTACGTGTACGACCTCGAAATCCAGACCAGCGAATCGCTGTACCGCATCGAGCGCAACGGCGTGCTGATCGACGCGCCCACGCTGGCTGCTCAAAGCCAGGCGCTTGGCGAGCGCATTGTGCAGCTGGAGACCGAGGCCTACGAGATCGCCGGTCAGCCCTTCAACCTGGCCAGCCCCAAGCAGCTGGGCGAGATCTTTTTTGACAAGTTGGGCCTGCCGGTCGTCAAGAAAACCGCCACGGGCGCACGCAGCACCGATGAAGAGGTGCTGGAGAAACTGGCCGAAGACTACCCGCTGCCCGCTCGCATCCTGGAACACCGCAGCTTGAGCAAATTGAAAGGCACCTACACCGACAAGCTGGCGCAGCTGGCCTTGCCGCGCACGGGCCGTGTGCACACGCATTACGCGCAGGCGGTGGCCGTGACGGGCCGTTTGTCGAGCAACGAGCCCAACCTGCAAAACATCCCGGTGCGCACCGCCGAAGGGCGCAAGGTGCGCGAGGCCTTTGTGGCCCCCGCAGGCTGCGTGATTGCCAGCGCCGACTACAGCCAGATCGAGCTGCGCATCATGGCGCACCTGAGCGACGACCCGGCTTTGCTCAAAGCCTTCCATGAAGGCCTGGACGTGCACAAAGCCACCGCCGCCGAGGTGTTTGGCGCAACGCCCGACACGGTGAGCAGCGAGCAACGGCGTTACGCCAAGACCATCAACTTTGGCCTGATTTACGGCATGAGCGCGTTTGGCTTGGCCAAGGCGCTCTCCATCGACAACACCGCCGCCAAGAACTACATCACCCGCTACTTTGAGCGTTTTGCCGGGGTCAAGCACTACATGGACGCCACCCGCGAGCAGGCCAAGGCGATGGGTTATGTCGAGACGGTGTTTGGCCGCCGCCTGGTGCTGCCCGAGATCAACAGCCCCAACGGCCCGCGCCGCGCCGGGGCCGAGCGCGCCGCCATCAACGCGCCCATGCAGGGCACGGCGGCCGACCTGATCAAGCTGAGCATGGTCGCGGTGCAAAAAGCGCTGGACGAGCAAGGCAAGGCCACCAAGGTGATCATGCAGGTGCACGACGAACTGGTGTTCGAGGTGCCTGAGTCAGAAATCGAATGGGTGCGCACCGAGATCCCACGCATCATGGCGGGTGTGGCCGACCTGAAGGTGCCGCTCTTGGCCGAAGTGGGCTTTGGACCGAACTGGGAACAGGCGCACTGATCCTGACTCCGAAGGAGCTCACCGCATGGGCGAATGGTTTCAAGAGCGTGTGCCACGCCCATCGCCCACGGGGTGGGCTCCTACAAAACAGGTGTGGGTTCTGCCCACGGCGCATGCTTGTGCATGATGGCCTGGAACAGATTTGAAGCTTCAAATTTGGTCAGCCAAGACGCCAATGCAGGCCACGGCTGCGCTGCAAACCAGCCGGGGTCGGTGTGGGCGAATTGCCGCACAAAGGGGGCAAGTGCCGCGTCTGCCAGGCCGAACTGCTCGCCAGCCAAAACTGGCTGTGCACGGAGCCGCGCGTCCAGCGTGTGCAACCAAACTGACGCCTCATCGCGGTCTGCCGTGCCGCTTTCCAAGCTGGATCGGTTGGGGTATTTGTAGCGGTCCAGTTGCCGCTTGAAAGGCCCGTCGTTGTGCGCAATCAGGGCCAGCGCATCGGCCATGGCCACATCTGACGCAGGCAGCCAAGCCAGCGGGTCGTGCTGGCGCAGGGCCCACAGCATGATGTCCAGGCTCTGCTCCAGCACCTGGACATCCGCAGCCTCGGGCCGCCACAGCACCGGCACTGTGCCTTTGGGCGAGAGGGCCAGCATGTGAGCGGGTTTGTTCTTCAGCACCACTTCGCGGTGTTCGTAAGCGATGCCGCTGACGTGCAGAGCAAGCCGGGACCGCATGGCGTAGGGGCAGCGGCGAAACGAGTACAAAACTGGTAGGGGTGCAGGCAGGGTGTCGGACATGGTTGCAGTGTAAATCGCAGCCTTTGTGCAAGCCTGTTGCGACTGTGCCAAGATAAGCCCCCTCTTATTTTTCACAGACGGAGATCTGCCTTGAACAACGACCTGATCAACGACGCCCAAGCCCTTTTGGGTGGCCGTGTGGACTCCCCGGGCACCACCCGCCGCGTGGCCCTGCAAGCGGCCTTGGGTGTGGGCTATGCCGCTGCGGCCATGCCCATCATGGCGCAGACCGCCATCAAAACCCCGGTGACGGGTCTTGTGACTGGCGAAGTGACCATTGACGTGAATGGTTTCAAGATGCCCGTCTACCGCAGCGCACCGGCGGGCAAAACCGGTTTGCCGGTGGTGCTGGTGATCTCCGAGATTTTTGGGGTGCACGAATACATCGCCGACGTCACCCGTCGCTTGGCCCAAGCCGGTTACCTGGCCATCGCACCCGAGCTGTTTGTGCGCCAAGGTGACCCGAACGAATACGGCGAGCTGGCCAAGCTGCAGTCCGAAATCATTGCCAAGGTGCCCGATGCGCAGGTGATGGGTGACCTGGACGCCTGCGTGGCTTGGGCGGCGGCCAATGGCGGCAACACCGACAAGCTGGCGATCACCGGGTTTTGCTGGGGTGGACGCATCACCTGGTTGTATGCGGCGCACCAGCCCAAGCTCAAGGCGGGCGTGGCCTGGTATGGGCGCTTGGTGGGTAATACCACGGCGCAAACGCCCGCGCACCCGCTGGCCTTGGCAGGCAGCCTCAAGGCCCCGGTGCTGGGTTTGTATGGCGCAGCCGACACCGGTATCCCGCTTGACACAGTGGATAAGATGAAAGAGGCCTTGGCGCAAGGGCCTGCAGCGGCCAAAGCCAGCGAGTTTGTGGTTTATCCTGAGGCCCCGCACGCGTTTCATGCCGACTACCGTGGCAGCTACCGCAAGGGGCCCGCTGAAGACGGCTGGCAGCGTTTGTTGGCCTGGCTGAAACGCCAGGGTGTGGCTTGAGTTTTTAAATGGCAACAAGCGCCTTTCGGGGCGTGAGCGCTGAAAAAGCGCCCTTTGGGGCGAGAACTTTGAAAACCGCCCTTTGGGGCGGTTTGTTTTGGAGTGCCAAGCACTTCGTGGAAGCAAGATGACTTTATTGGCGATTTTGGTGGGCACTTTGGTGGCGGGCATTGGCAGCGTCTGGGTGGCGGCTTGGCTGAGTTTTGGCGTGCTCAGCCGCTATACCCAGCACATGCTGAGCCTGGCCGCTGGGGCCTTGTTGGCGACCTCATTTTTGCATCTGCTGCCTGAAGCCTTCGAAAGCGAAGCCGGGGCCCATGCCTTGTTCATGACTTTGCTGATTGGGCTGGTGTTTTTCTTTTTGCTCGACAAGGCTGAGCTGTGGCACCACGGTCATGAACACGGCCACAGCCACGGTCATGAACACGGCCACGGTGCCGAGCAGGTCTTGGGCCATGGCCACGATGCGCATGGCCACCTCCATGAACACCACGGCAAAGACAAGTTGCATGGCCAATGGGCGGTGTTGGCGGGCGACAGCGTGCATTGCTTTGGCGACGGCATCCTGATTGCATCGGCCTTCATCGCCGACATGCGCTTGGGCGTGATTGCCGCGCTGGCCGTGCTGGCCCACGAAATCCCTCACCACATGGGCGATCTGGCGGTGCTACGCCGAGGCAGCAGCAGCCGCCAAGCGGCCATTGTCAAGGTGTCCATGGCCGGGGCCATCACGGCTCTGGGTGGGGCGGTGGGTTATGTGCTGGTCGATGCCCTGCACGACTGGCTGCCGTTTTTCCTGGTGGTGGCCAGCAGCAGCTTTGTTTACGTGGCCTTGGCCGACCTGATTCCCCAATTGCAAAAGCGCTTGTCAGCGCGTGAAACAGTCGCGCAAATTTTGTGGCTGGCTGTGGGCATCGGCATGGTGGTCATCGTCAGCGCCTTGGCGGGGCACCAACACTGACACGGCTGTTCAAACGGGCGTGTGCCACGCCCATCGCGCACGGGGTGCGCTCCTACAAATTCAGCCTTTGGCGCAGGGCAGGCCAGGGGTGCGGCACCATTCGCTCCAGCTGCCTGCGTACAAAGAAGTGGGGCCGAAACCGGCCAACTCCATGGCCAGAATGTTGGGCACGGCCGTGACGCCGCTGCCGCAGTGGTGCACCACGCTGCTGGCCGGGCGGCCCGCCAGCACCTGGGTCCATTCCGCCTTCAGTTGCTCGGGGCTTTTGAAGCGGCCGTTTTCGCTGAAGTTCTCGGTAAAAGGGCGGTTCAAAGCGCCCGGAATGTGACCTGCCACCGGGTCCAGCGGCTCCACTTCGCCCCGGTAGCGGGCACCGGCACGGGCGTCGACCACAGTTTGGCTGGGTTGGCCCAAATGGGCAACGACCGCGTCGGTGAGTACCAGTTGGCGCAACGGCGCTTGCAGTTCGAACTGCGCAGGGGGCGGGGTTGTGAAGGGGCCTGATTCAGTGGCACCACCCGCTTCTTTCCAGGCCTGCAGACCGCCATCGAGCACGGCCACGGCCTCGTGGCCCAGCCACTTGAGCATCCACCACAAGCGCCCGCAGTATTGGCTTTTGTTGCGGTCGTACACCACGATCTGCATGCCGTTGTGAATACCCAAACTCCCCAGCCACTGCGCCACGATCTCGCGCTGCGGCAAGGGGTGACGGCCGCCGTTGACGGCCTGGCCCGTTTGGTGCGTGCTCAGGTCCTTGTCCATGTGGGCGGGCAGGGCCGCTGCGATGCGTTCGTCTGCAAAAAAACCACCGGCCAATTCAGGCTTCATCAGGTCAAAGCTGCAGTCCAGCACGGCGCAGGGTGTGCCCTGGGCTTGCAGTTCTTGCAATTGGGTGGCGGTGATGAGCAAGGGGTACATGTCAGGGTCTCCGTTTGTCAATGGTCTTCGGCGGGTGCTTGGGGCAGGGTTCGGTTGCGCAAGATGGTCGATGCAATGCCACTGGCCATGATCAGGGCCATGCCCAACCAGCCCATGAGGGGTATCTGCTCAGCGAACAGCATCAATCCAAACAAGGCACCGAAGACGATACCCGAATATTGCAGATTGGCCACCACCAGGGTGGAGCCTCGGCTGTAGGCCTTGGTCATGCACAGTTGACCCAAAGCCGCCAGCACACCCACCGGCAACAACCAAAGCACACTGGGCCAAACCCACGGACTCATGCCGGTGACCAGCATCAGCACCGCGCCCACCACGGTGGTGCCCAGCGAAAAATAAAACACGGTGCGGGCTTCAGGTTCGTTCAGTCGCCCCAATGCCGCCACTTGAATGTAGGCCAATGCGGCGATCAGGCCCGAGAGCAGGCCGATGATGCCCGCAAACAACTGGTCCTGTTCGATGGTGGGGCGCAGCAGCAAGATGACACCCACAAAACCCGCCATCACCGTCAGCACGATCGGCCCTTGTCTTGAGGCGTCTTGCAGTCTGCCCATGACCAAGGTGCCGCCCACCAGAAAAACCGCCACCCAGATGCTGCTCATGTAATTGAGTGTTATGGCGGTGGCCAGGGGTAAGTAGCCAATGGCGTAAAACCAGGCTGCCAGTGAGGTCACGCCCACCACCGAGCGCCAGACGTGCATCAGGGGAATGGGTGTGCGCAAGGGAACGCCCTGCATTCGGCACAGGCTGGCCATGAAGATCGCGCCAATCAAGCCCCGGAAAAAAACCAGCTCAAAGGTGTGAAAGTGGGCCGATGCAAATTTGACGCAAACCCCCATCATCGAAAAGAACAAGGATGCCAGGATCATCCAGGAGGCTTGCATCGTCGCCTTGGGTTCAGAGGGTGCTCATCTGACGGCGGTACCACTCATGGAAGTGCTGCATGCCGTCTTCCATGGGGCTTTGGTAAGGACCTACTTCGTTGTCGCCGCGCGCCAGCAAGGCCTTGCGGCCTGCATCCATGCGTTCGGCGATCTCGTCGTCTTCGATGCAGGTTTCCATGTAAGCCGCTTGCTGGGCTTCGACAAATTCGCGCTCGAAGGCCACGATCTCTTCGGGGTAGTAAAACTCCACCATGTTCAGCGTCTTGGTCGGGCTGATGGGGTGCAGGGTGGAGACGGTGAGCACATGCGGGTACCACTCCACCATGATGTGCGGGTAGTAGGTCAGCCAGATCGCACCGCGCTCGGGCAGTTGGCCATTGCGGTACTTGAGCAGCACCTCGTGCCATGTTTTGTAGGTCTGCGAGCCGGGTTGGCCAAAGCCGCCCGACACCCCGACGGTCTGCACCGAATAATGTTCTTTGAACTCCCAGCTCAGGTCGTCGCAGGTGACAAACTGGCCCAGCCCCGGGTGGAAGGGGCCGACGTGGTAGTCCTCTAAATAAACCTCGATGAAGGTCTTCCAGTTGTAGTTGCACTCGTGCAGCTCCACGCGGTCGAGCGCGTAGCCATCGAAATTGAGTTGCGCGCGTGGCCCCATGTTGGCCAGATCAGCGGCGATGTCGCGGCCGTTGTCTTCAAACAGCAGACCGTTCCATTCCTGCAACTTGTAGTTGTTCAGGTTCAGGCACGGGTCGTGCGAGAAGTGCGGTGCGCCCAACAACTGACCGTCTGGCGCGTAGGTCCAGCGGTGCAAGGGACAGACAATGTTGCCGCCCGCACTGCCTTTTTGCTGGGTTTGCAAATTGCCACGGCCGTTCAGCATGATGGCTTGGCGGTGGCGGCAGACATTGGAGACGAGTTCCACCCCGCCTTGGGCATTGCGCACCAAGGCGCGGCCTTCGCCCTCGTGGGGCAGGGCGTAATAGTCGCCCGGGTTGGGCACCGCCAGCTGGTGGCCCACATAACGGGGGCCTTGCCGAAAGAGCGTGTTCAATTCGCGCTGGAACAGCGCCTCATCGAAATAAGTGGAAACTGGTAGTTGGCTTGCGGCCTGCTGCAGTTGAAGACTTAAATCAGACATGGGTGACCTGACCTAGAGACTCCCCCTATGAAGGGGCAGGAACAAAGCGACGAATTCATGGAAAACGGCGCAAAAAAATGACAGGGGTGACCCTGCCGATGAAACGCGATTCTACCCCGGGGGGTGCCCGGGTTGTGCGCGTCTTCACAAGCCGTGAAAAATTCTGGGTCTCCCGTTGTGGGTGCGCCTGAGGTCTGCCCATATCCGTCTCATGGACTTGACAGGGTCAACTGTCAGCTGCGTCAAGGCTTAAGGCCTAAAATCGGGTTTTTTCCTCCGGAA
>JBIKQY010000453.1:0-8148 GCA_044349465.1 Limnohabitans sp.
ATGGTCAACATGATCGAGACCCAACGCGCCTACGAAATCAACTCCAAAGCCATCTCGGCCGTGGACGGCATGTTGCGCTTCCTGAACAACAACATGTAAGAACCCCATGACACCCCTGACCACCTTCACCACACGCCTGTTGGGCCCGACTTTGCTGACCTTGGGTTTGGTGGGGTGCGCAACACCTCCAGCCCCCTTGGCCCACTCCCCCGAATTCGCCCCTGTCATGCCCGTGGTCGTCGAAAAACCCCGTCAGGCCACAGGCGCCATCTACAACGGTCGGCACAGTGACAACTTCTTTGGCCGCAGCCGCAACTACCGAGTGGGGGACCTGATCACAGTGGTGCTCGACGAGTCAACTCGAGCAGGACGCGAGCAAAAAGGCACCGTCTCGCGCGATTCTGAAAACAATGTCGTGCCCAGTGGCCTGGTGTCCAAAATTCAGAACCTCGCACTGCCCAGCAAAATCCTGGGCACCACCCTCGGCGGAGTGCTCAACGGCATCAACCTGAACGAATCGAGCATCAAAAGCAGCGGCGTGGGCACAGCAGGCCAAAGTGCCAGCTTGACGGGCGCGGTGTCGGTCACCGTGGTCGAGGTGCTGGCCAACGGCAACCTGATGGTGCGCGGCGAAAAACAACTGGCCCTGACCGAAGGTGCCGAGGTCATCCAGGTCAGCGGCATCATCCGCCCTGACGATGTATCGCCCAACAACATGGTGCAGTCGCGCCGTCTGGCCAATGCCCAAATTGCCTACCGTGGCACGGGCGACATGGCGGCTGTGGCCAAGACGGGCTGGGGCACCAAAGCCTTGCTCAAGATCTGGCCCTTCTGAGCCCTTGACACCCCAAGAGACACCCCATGAAAACCACCCTCTTTGCCCTTGTGTTGCTGCTCGGCCTGAACGCCAGCGCCTGGGCTGACCGCGTCAAAGACCTGGCCAGCGTAGCGGCAGGCCGCACCAACCAACTCATTGGCTACGGCCTGGTGGTGGGCCTGCAAGGCACGGGTGACGGAGCCGATGTGTCCTTCACCGCGCAAAGCATGAAGTCCATGCTCAGCCGCATGGGCGTGAGCCTGGACGGCCCGTTGTCGGACTTCGAGCAAGGCACCAGCGCCGGCAAGATCGACATCAAGAACGTGGCCGCCGTGATGGTCACGGCCGAGTTGCCCCCGTTTGCCAAACCCGGTCAAAAAATTGACATCAACGTCTCGGCGATTGGCAAGGCCTCCAACCTGCGCGGCGGCAACTTGCTCTTGACCAGTTTGCGCGGTGTGGACGGCGAGGTGTATGGCATTGCCCAAGGTGCCCTCACGGCCACCGGCATCGACGCCAATGCAGCAGGCTCCAAGGTCAGCATTGGTGTCCCCACCTCAGCCCGCGTGCCCAACGGTGCCACGGTCGAGCGCATGGTCGAAACCCCGTTTGAAACTTCAGACCATGTGGTCATGAATGTGCGCGAATCGGACTTCACCACCACCACCGCCATCGTCAACGCCGTCAACAAGAGTTTTGGTGAGGGCACAGCCCGCGCCCTCGACGGCATGTCCCTGGCCATCCGTGCGCCGACCGACATGTCGCAGCGCGTGGCCTTCATGAGCATGGTGGAAAACCTCGATGTGGTGCCCGGCGAGCCCCCTGCCCGCGTGGTGGTCAACTCCCGCACCGGCACGGTGGTCATCAGCCGCAACGTGCGCGTCACAGCCGCCGCTGTGGCACACGGCACCATCTCGGTGGCCATTGCCGCGACCAACGAAGTCTCGCAACCCAACCCTCTGAGTCTGGGACAGACGGCCCCGGTTCAAAACGCCCAAGTCGCCGTGACCGAGCCCAAGAACCCGATGTTCCTGTTCCAGCCTGGCGTGGACTTGCGCCAAGTGGTGGACGCGGTCAACCAAGTCGGGGCCACGCCCTCGGCCCTGATCGCCATCCTCGAAGCCCTCAAAAGCACCGGCAGCCTGCGGGCCGAGCTGATCATCATCTGAGCGGCTTGAAAGCGTCTGAGAACTGAACAACCATCCCGCCATGAACGACATCAGCTCTTCCGGTTCTTATCTGGACTTCAACGCCCTGGCGCAGTTGAAGGGCGATGCCGCACGCGACCCGAGCAAAGCGGTGCGCAAGACCGCCGAGCAATTCGAGGCCTACTTCATCCAGCAAATGATGAAGACCATGCGCGACTCGATCGAAAAAAGCGATCTGGTCGAAGGCGGCAACATGGAGATGTACCAAGACCTGATGGACAAGGAAGTGTCTCTCAGCATGGCCAAGCGCGGCGGCATGGGTTTGGCCGACATGATGGAACGCCAAATGAACCAGGCCCAGGCCATGAGCACGCAAGACGCGCTGCGCCAGCGCCAGCCAATCAGCCTGAGCGCACCCGCCCTGCCCCTGAATCCTGCGCGCGAGCCCCTGCTCATCAAGCCCGCCGCCGCTGAGGCCTACCGCCTGGAACGCACCAGCGGCTTCAAGCTCGGAGATAAGCCATGAGTGACTTGCTCAGTATTGGCAGCTCGGGCGTCACGGCTTACCAACGGGCACTGTCCACAGTGTCCAACAACATTGCCAACGTCAACACCGACGGCTACACACGCCAAGACGTTTCCCTGACCGCCAACCAGCCACGTCAGATCGGCAACAGTTATCTGGGCACAGGCACACGCTTTGATTCAGTCCAGCGCCAATACGACGCCTTTGTGGAGTCCAACCTGCGCAACAGCAACAGCGACCTGGAAAGCCAAAAGCCCCTGCTGTCTTACGTGAACCGCCTGATCGACGTGATGGGCGATGAAAGCATCGGCCTGACCACGGCGATGAACCTGTTCTTTGAATCGGCACGCGACCTGGCCACCGACCCGGCTTCTGTGGTCTCGCGCAGCATCTTTTTGCGCGATGCCGATGGCCTGGCAGCTCGGTTTCGCCAGCTGGCAGGTCAATTTGAACTGCTCGACAACGAAACCCGCCAATCGGTCGAAACCAATGTCGGCCAGGTCAATGCATTGACCGGTCAACTCGCCTTGATGAACAAGCAATTGGCGAAACACGGCGCCGTCGCCAATCAACCTTCTGAACTGCTGGACCAACGCGACCTGTTGCTGCGCGAACTCTCCAGCCTGGTGGCTGTCAAGACAAAATTTGAACCCAACGGCGCGGTGATTGTCAGCGTCGGAGACACCCTGGACCAAGGTATTTTGGTCAGCCAAATCAAATCTCGTGCCATCAACGTATTGGAGTCCAGCGTCGATCCAGGAAAACTCGATTTTGTCATTGACGCTTACGGCGTCCCTGAGTCGATGCCGGGCATCAGCAGCGGCAAGATCGGTGGTGTGATGAGTTTTCGTGACCAAGTGCTCAAACCAGCAAGCGCTTCGCTGGATGACCTGGCCGCCACCATGACCCAACAAATCAACATGGTTCACCGCGACGGCGTCGATGCCGAAGGCCAACTGGGGGGTGATTTGTTTGGGTTTAGCGCAGGTCAGTCGGGCCAAGCTGCTGGCATGAACATGCTGATCAAAGATGCCAACCGTGTCGCCGCAGCGGGACAGTTCCGAGTCATCGACTCCCCGCTGAACAGCGGCACCGCACAAGCCCGCATCGCTTACAAGGCTCCCTCTTTTGAAGGGCCGACCTCTTTGCTGGGCGATCTGGCATTGGCCCAAATTCCACAGACCGCTACGGTCAGCGTGAACACGAGCGTTGGCCAGCCTTTTGCCAGCCTGGGCCTGATTGCGGTTGGCACGCAAGACTTGTCCTTGACACTGAACAACCCGGGTGAGGGGCAATCTTTCCAAGTCTTGACACGCGATGGTCGTCACTTGCTGGGAACCACGCTGACCAGCCAAGAGCAATCCTTGCTGATCCAAGAAGCCAACGGCATGGAATCAGGTGCCACCTACAGCGACAGCGGACTCAACGCAGCTTCGAGCGCATCCAACAGCCCCACCTACCTCGACATGGACATCTTCATGGGTGCCAAAGCTGAGGTGCGGCTGGAACAACAATTCAACCCAGACACAGGCGACCTGCTGACACCTAAAAAGCTGTCAGCGGTACTGAAAGGCTCTGATTTTTCGGGTTTTTCTGGCCCCATTGCGGCCAACACCTTCACGCTCAATGGCCACGCCCTGCCCGCGCTCAGCATGACGGGCACGCTCGGACTCAGCGACATCGTTTCTTGGCTCAATGCCGAAAGCAGCGACACCGGCGTGACCGCCAGCGCGGTCGCTGGCCAATTGGTCCTGAGCCGCCCGAGCACCAACACCACCGATGACATCCGCCTGGGCATGGGCAGTGCAGGCACGCCTCAAAATTTGAAAAATCTTGGCTTTGACACCCGCATCTCGATCACGGGTGCCGCAGCCGATGACCTGCTGGTGTTTGTGACGGACCGCAGCGGCGCGGCCAGCACAGCACTTGTGACCGCTCAATTTGCAGGCATCGAAGGCGATATGAAGCAGGCCCTTCGCGAGGGTCCTACCACTGTGCAATTCATCACTGGCACAACCTACCAAATTGTTGACAACACCACACAAACAGTGCTGGCTGAGCGCGAATTGTTGCTAGACCCCAACTCAGCGACTCAAAGCATGAGCTACCGAGGCCTGAGACTTGAATTCTCCACCGCACCCAAAGCTGGCGATCAATTCATCATTGACGGCAACCGAGACGGCATTGGCAACAACGAAACCATGCTGCAACTGGTAGCACTCGAAGACCAACGCCTGATGCCTGGTGGACTGACCATCACAGAGGCCTATATTGAACGCGTGAACCAGGTGGGTAATGTGGCCCGTCAGGCCGCCATTTCGGAGCAAGCCTTAGAGGTGGTGTACCAGCAGGCTCAAGAAGCTCGCGACAGCATTTCGGGTGTGAGCTTGGACGAAGAAGCCTCGGCGCTGGTGCGTTTTCAACAGGCTTACCAAGCCAATGCCAAGGTCATGCAAACCGCCATGTCTTTGTTTGAGAGCATTCTGCAAATTCGCTGAAAGCCTAGTCCATGAAAATCTCCACCTCATTCATGTTTGACCGTGCCACCACGCGCATGAGCAATATCCAGAACAAACTGGCCACCACACAAGCCCAACTTGCCGTGGGAAAACAAATTTTGTCGCCCAGCGCAGCCCCGGATCAAGCGGCCGCCATTCAACGCCTCAAAGGAGAGATACAGCGACAAGACAGCCATATTCGAACGCTGGATGTTGCCATGCGACGCTACACCGCAGAAGAAACCGCCCTTTCTTCGTCTAACGACCTTCTGATACGCATGAAAGAGCTCGGCATTCAGGCTGCCAATGACACCTTGGGCTCTGACGACCGCAAAGCCATCGGGGTCGAAATGAAAGCCCTGCGCGACCAACTCCTGAGTCTTGGCAACACCCGCGATGACAGTGGCAACTATTTGTTTTCGGGCACCAGGGTCAATACCCCTGCGTTTGCTGAAAACAGCAACGGTGATGTGGTCTATCAAGGTGACCAGACCCAAACGCGCATTCCAGCAGGCGTTGAGCGTACGGTTCAATTCACCCGATCTGGCACGGATGTTTTCAGCCGTGTGCTGCGAAGCGATGGTCAAAGTGTGGGGTTTTTCAACGCCTTGGATCAGATGATCGAAGGCATGAACAACAACGAAACAAGCCCTATTGAGCAGGGCATTGCCGACCTCAATCAGATGCACAACAACTTGACCTTGTCTCAAGCACAAAACGGATCTGAACAAATCGTGGTGCAGTCGCAGCGCGATGTTTTGGACGAAACTGTTTTGCGCATCAAATCAACCTTGTCGGAAATTGAAGACTTGGATTACACAGAGGCAGTGACGCGCATGAACAAGGAAATGATGGGATTGGAAGCGGCGATGGGCAGCTTTGCAAAGATTTCGGGTTTAACGCTTTTTGATTACATCAGAAGCTGATACGCCCTTTTTTACAGTTTTTAGCTCTGGCACCGAATCCTGACTTCAATCACCTCGTTATAAAACCCGAACCATGGCCACCAGCAACATCATCAACACACTCGGCGCCGGCTCTGGTATCGATACCAAAACCTTGGCCAAAGATTTGATGGAGGCCACGCGTGAACCTCGAAAAGCCATTATTGAAGGGAAAATCAGCAAGTCAGAGGCGCGCATTTCAGGCTACGCCGTCATCAAATATTCACTGGGCGAACTCAAAACCGCATTTGAAGGTCTCAATGATTTAAGTGACTTTGCTTCTATAAAAACAGCTAACACACAAACTTCAGCTTTGAGCATAGTTGCCAGCCCCACAGCCGCAGCAGGAAGCTATGAAGTCGACGTGACTCAAATCGCGCAGCCACAGCGCACCACCAGTAACGGCATAGCGACCAGCAGCACCGCGCTCAACGCTGGCAGCAATTTCTTTCTGGCCTTGTCAATCAACGGGGCTGCCAGCACATCCATTGAGGTCACAGAAGACACACCAGAAGGCGTGGTTTCTGCCATCAATGCGGCCGAAGCGGGTGTGACCGCCCAGCTCATTCAAACCAGTGGTTCAACACCGTGGAAAATCGTGATCACAGGGGGTGAAGGTGCAAGCAATGCCTTCACGTTGGCAACCGTTGATGAAGATGGAACCGCTTTAGATTTAAACCTTGGTTTAAGTGCCACCGACAACCAATTGCAAGAAGCTAAAAACGCCTTATTGACCGTCAACGGCCTGGCCATTGAGCGTACCAGTAACAGCGTGAGTGACGTGGTCAGTGGTGTCACTTTTAATTTGGCGACCGTGACGACAGGCAATGCCCGCATCGATCTGACGCGGGACACCACGGGCATCACCACCAAAGTTGAAGCCCTGGTCACCGCCTACAAAAGCTTTGAAGAAAACCTGCTGATCTTGAGTGATCGAGACAGCGAAGTTGAGGAATTTGGGGGCGCCCTGGCGGGTGACACCTTGGTTCAAAACATTCGCACCCAAGTTCGCACCATGCTCACTGCGGCATCCAGCACACCCGGCACAGAAGCCGAAGCACCACGAGACGTGGGCTTGAGCTTCGACCGCTATGGGGCTTTGCAACTGGACAAAGACAAATTGTTGTCGCAATTGGAAACCAATTTTGACGATGTGGCCAAGATGTTCAGTGCCAACACCAACAACAAGAGCGTTTTCAGCACAGTGGCTGGCGGTGTCGCAGGCGATGCCGTCAGCAAGCTCGACAAGATGATGCGAAGCACGGGATCCCTTGCACTGCAAACCAACAATGCCACCAAACAGGTCGACCGTTTCAAGGCAGACCTGGTGCGTTTAGAGGACCAGATGAAAAAATTGCTGGACCGCTACACCCGTCAGTTCAGCGCCATGGAATCGATTGTGGGCAGCAGCATCAGCATGAGAGAAAGCCTCAAAGGGACCTTCGAAGGTCTTGCTAATTTCTATAAGAATTAAGACCCTGTCCAATATTTTTTAAAAAGCGGCTAAAGATTGCCGCTTTTGGGTCGACTCATCTCTACGACAGGCTCATTTCGGGCCATCCCGTGAAGGAGTCCATCATGAATATCGGTGACATCAGCGCTCAAGCTACCAAAGTCAGCAGTGCGCCCAGCAAGCCTGCCACACCCAATGAAAGCAGCAACAAGGAACTGAGTTTGGAGCCCGTCCAAGCTGTTGCCATTTCCAAGGTCCAACTGAAAGCGCCTGAAAAAGTGGACTTGGGCTACAACGCTGAAGACTTGCGCCAAAGCATCAAACAAGCCATTGATAACCTGAACCAACAGCTCAAGGACAACGGCCGTGATTTGAGTTTCCAAATGGACGAAACAATCAATCGGCCCATCATCACCGTCCGCAACCTCCAGACCGGTGAAGTCGTTCGGCAAATTCCGAACGAAGAGGTGGTCCGCATGGCGCACAGCATTGAAGAAGGCAAGGGTTTGCTCTTCAATGAATATCTGTAAACAGCTCTCAATTTCACACAATTTTTGCTGATTCAACTCAAGTTGTTGAACAACCATCCGATTCATTGAACAACAGCATGTCACAACATGTTGTCCAACGTTAAGGCAGGCGCACCCTCGGGATAACCTGCCGTCCATTTGTGATCTGCCTTAAAGGAGAAATCTCATGTCAGTTATCAACACCAACGTCAAAGCATTGACCGCTCAAAAAGCCATTCAAGAAAACAGCCGC
>JBIKQY010000095.1:0-8146 GCA_044349465.1 Limnohabitans sp.
TCAGCCAGGCCAGGCCTTCGTAACTCAGGGCGCAAGCCGCATTGCCCCACCAGCCGTTGTTTTTAAGGCGAACGGGCGGCGCGCTGTAGGCCCATGACAGCGCAATGGCCAATGCGCAGGCCGCAAAGCCCCAAGGCCCCATGAGCGTGGCCCAGATCAGCGACAGCGCGGTCCAGCCAATCGCAATGCCCAGCCCCCAGCGCCCGGGCATCCGGCCCGATGGTATGGGACGGTTCGGCTCGTTGATGGCGTCCACATGCCGGTCAAACCAGTCGTTCACCGCCTGGCTGCTGGCACACACGAGCGGGCCCGTCAGCACCAAACCTAAAAGCAGCAAAGCCCAATTGGCACCGATGTCCTGGCCCGAGGCCACAACACCGCAGGCAAAAGCCCACATGGGCGGAAACCAGGTGATGGGTTTGAGGAATTCGGCCACCGTGCGTAACGCGGGCCGACTGAGCGGCGGCGCTGTGGCCTGGGTGTGTGGCGCGTGGGCCAAGGGTGGGGTGTCCATGCCCCCATTGTGAAGAGAGTTTTTGAAATGTCAACTGGGATTGACACTTAATGTCAACCCAGCCTGACAACCCTCAAGGCGCGTCGGTTTCGGCCTCGGCCACCATGCCAAAGCGGCGCAGCTTGACGTACAGGCTTTGGCGCGACAAACCCAGCATTTCCGCCGCCGAAGCGCGGTTGTTGTGGGTCAGTTCCAGCGCTGCTTCAATGCACATGCGCTCGATGGTGTCCACCGTCTCGCCCACAATGTCCTTGATCGGACGACGTCCGACCAGCTGAGACAGGTCGGCAAAGGGGTTGGTTTGGCTTTGCGCCACCGACGCACCGCCTTGCAGGCGGCGGTCCATGTCGCGCACAAAAAAGGCGTACATCGGCTCAGGGCGGGCCAGGCACACGGCCGACACCTCGACTGGCAAAGTCATGCCCGACAGGGTGCGCACCTCGGTAGCGAAATTTCGCACCGGCAACTGTTGACGCAAACTGGTGTTGAGCACGCCCCAGTCCACCGCACCGCGCAGCAGCCATCGCTCCATGCTCTGGCCCACCACTTGCGATGAGGCCGTCAGACCCAGCAAAGCCATGCCCTCTTCGTTCACACTCTTGATCAGGCCCGAGGTATCGGTCAGCAACCAGCCATCTGGGAAGCGCTCCATGGCTTCGCTCAAAGCCGCCGAAGACCCGACATCGTGCAAAGGCGTTGTAGCGGTTTCGCGGGTGACCAGGCGCACCAAAAACTGCGCCCCGCCCTCTTGGCGAAACACCGTGGCCGACACGGTCCAGGCCGAGGGCAAGCCCGCCACGCGGGCCGCGCACATCTCGATGCGGCCGGTGGCCAGCGCCGTGCGCAGCAAAGACTGCACTTCGCCCTGGCTTTCACCTTCAAAACATTCGCGCACATCGCGCCCCACCAGGCGTTTGCCCGCATCCTTGAGCAAGGCCTGCGCGCCCACATTGGCCTCCAGCACGCGCTGGGTGCTGGCGTCCACCATCAGCACGGCCTCTGAAGAGGTATCAAACAGCACGCGGTAACGTGCCTCAATGTGGCGCAAGCGCAAATAATCGCGCTCCATGGATTGCTGGGTCTCCACCAGTCGGCGCTGTAACTCGGCCAGGCTTTCCAGATCGCGGCCCATGGCCAGCAACTTGCCTCCGCCCAGGGGCAGCACCACGTACTGAATGGCCACCTCGTTGCCCACGGGCGAGAGGTGGTTCACATGCCGCCAGCGCATCACATCGGGGGCACCCTGCGAAGTCAGCATTTCCTGGATCTTGCCTCGACTTTCGCTGGTGACGGTGTCGATCCAGCGGCGGCCCACCCAGGACTGGCAGCCCAAAGCAGCCAGCGTGTCGCGCCCAGTCGACACATCCTCGATCACCCCCTGCGGGTCCATGACCAAGGTGACATCCGACACCACCCCCAGCAACTGGGAGAAAGTGGACGGGTCCAAAGAGGGAAGCTTCATGTTGTAAACCAAACGGGTTTGAGCATCAGGAAGTTGACACTCGAATTTGTCATACAAGTATAGGCTTATATGTCAGTAAAAATGGATGGCCTTGCGGTTTCAATGTTAAGAAACGTACAAAGCAAGCCATTTCAACTCGACTTTTCAGCCGCAACCGGCATGGCTTGGGTGATGCGCGCCACCGTGGCTGGCGCGTCTTCGGCCAGCACCTGGGCAGCCAGGCCCTGCAGGCGTTCGGGCGCGACAAAGGCCATGGGTCCGCCCACAAACACATGCAACCCCAGGTTGTCAGAGCCCTCGCGCAACTTGGGCAGCAAGGCAGCCAGGGTGTCCAGATGGCGGTCGCTGCTCACCGAAATGCCCACCGCGTCAAACCAGTCCGACTGAAACAGACGTTTGAACTCGGTCACGTCCTGCGGCACACCCACGGTCACGAGCCAGCCAGCGCGTTTGAAAAATTCGCTCAACATGAACAAACCCATGCTGTGCTGCGCCCCGGGCTCGGTCAGCAAGAGCAGGCTCCAGGGTTGGCGCTGCGCGGGCGCTTCTTGCAAAAACTCGCTGCTGAAGTCGTGCAGCAGCTGCTGTAAATGGGCCGACGCGATGGTGGTCATGGCGAAGTCCAGGCGGTCGGCGCACCACCAGTCGCCCAGCAGTCGTGCACAAGGCGTGATGCCTTGCATATAGATGTCTTCCAGCGATTGGCCCTGGCGCTGCCAGCCAAACACCACTTGCCGCGCCGCATCCAAGCCCTGCAGGCAAGCCTGCGCCAGGATCTGGATTTGCGCCAGGTCGAGTGCCGATTTGCCGGTGAAGCTGGTGCCGCCCACCAAACGTGGCCCGACCGGCGCACCTTGGCGCAAGGCTTCAGGCAAGACATGGCGTGATGGCTCGGCCTGGGGTGGGGACTGTGCGGTTTCTAGGTTGAATTGCGCCATGACAAGCACCGATCATCAGAAGGGATACACCAGCGGCAGGCTCCGGGGCGTCGGAGTGCTCGTCGCAAGAAGAGCGTGCTGTGAGGCCCGGTAAAAGCCACCACAGAACACAGGCCCAAGTGTGATTTGATTTTTTGGACTTGTATTTAGTGTAAACCCTGACAAAACAAATATATGTCAATTTGTGTTGACACACTGTATGTCCAGACTTACATTCAAAGCCAAGCCCCTCTCACACAAGGACCCCCATGCCCGCTTCCAGCCCCCAGGTTTTGTACACGCCAGCGCAACGCGCCCGGCGTGACGCGACCGCCTGGACGCTGGTGCAAGGCGTGTTGGCCCCGGTGCAGTTCCTGATTTTTGGCATCAGCCTGTACTTGGTCATCAACAGCTTGCAGACCGGCGAGCACACCGACTGGGCCCTGGCCTCGGTGGTGATCAAGACCCTGGTGCTCTACGCCATCATGGTCACCGGCGCCATCTGGGAAAAAGTGGTCTTTGGCCAATACCTGTTTGCACCCGCCTTCTATTGGGAAGACGTGGTCAGCATGGGTGTTTTGGCCCTGCACACCGCCTACCTTTGGGTCTGGTGGCAAGGCGTGTGGAGCCCCACCGACCAGCTGCTGCTGGCCCTGGCGGCCTATGGCAGTTACGCCATCAACGCCGCGCAATACATCCGCAAGCTGCGCATGGCGCGGCTGCAAAAACCCGCCCCTTCTTTGCCCACATCGGGTGCACAGGCCAGCACATGAGCACCGTCATCCCCATCCGCGCAGAAACTTCCGCCTCAACCACCGGTTGTACCGACGTCGTGCCCTTGGTCGAACGCGGCCAGCGCGAGGTGTTTTGCGGCCTCACCGGCATCATCTGGATGCACCGCAAAATCCAGGACGCTTTCTTTTTGGTGGTGGGCTCACGCACCTGTGCCCACCTGATCCAGTCTGCGGCAGGCGTGATGATTTTTGCCGAACCCCGCTTTGGCACCGCCATCATCGACGAGCGTGACCTCGCCGGTTTGGCCGATGTGCACGAAGAGCTCGACCGCGTGGTCGGCCAGCTGCTGGCGCGCCGCCCCGACATCCGCTTGTTGTTCTTGGTGGGCTCTTGCCCGTCTGAAGTCATCAAGCTCGACCTGTCGCGCGCGGCCGAACGCCAAAACCAAATTCACCACCCCAAGGTGCGCGTGCTCAACTACTCGGGCAGCGGCATCGAGACCACCTTCACCCAAGGCGAAGACGCTTGTCTTGCGGCCATGGTCCCCGGCCTGCCCGCCAGCACCAACACCGCGCCCGCCCTGATGGTGGTGGGCACCTTGGCCGACGTGGTGGAAGACCAGATGCGCAGCCTGTTTGATCGCATGGGTCTGCAAGTCAACTTCTTCCCGCCGCGCAACAGCCAGGCCATGCCCGTGGTCGGCCCGAACACCCGCTATTTGTTGGCCCAGCCCTTTTTGGCCGACACAGCCCGCGCCCTGCAATCGCGCGGCGCTCAGCACTTGCCCGCTCCGTTTCCGCTAGGCGTAGAAGGCACAACCGCTTGGCTGCAAGCGGCCGCCACCGAGTTTGGTGTGGCCCCAGAGGTGTTTGAACAAGCCACCGCTGCACCCCGCCAGCGCGCCGAAAAAGCCCTGGCCGTGCAGCGCCAAATGCTGCAAGGCCAACGCATCTTTTTCTTCCCCGACTCGCAACTCGAAATTCCGCTGGCCCGCTTTGTCCACCGCGAACTGGGCATGGACTTGGTGGAAGTGGGCACGCCCTACTTGCACCGCCAGCACATGGCCGAAGAACTCGCGCTCTTGCCCGCCGGTACCCGCATCAGCGAAGGCCAAGACGTAGACCTGCAACTGGACCGCTGCATCGCCGACGCCCCCGACTTGGTGGTGTGTGGCCTGGGCCTGGCCAATCCGCTGGAGGCCCAAGGCATCACCACCAAGTGGGCCATTGAATTGGTCTTCACCCCCATTCAGGGCTACGAGCAAGCGGCCGATCTGGCCGGTTTGTTCAGCCGCCCCCTCAAGCGCCGCCTGAAGTTGGCCGCATAAAGCGCAGGAACACACCATGCAACTGACGCTCTGGACTTACGAAGGACCGCCCCATGTGGGCGCGATGCGCGTGGCCACCGCCATGACGGACGTGCACTACGTGCTGCACGCCCCACAAGGCGACACCTACGCCGACCTGCTGTTCACCATGATCGAGCGCCTGCCGCGCCGCCCGCCCGTCACCTACACCACCTTCCAGGCGCGTGATCTGGGCGGCGACACGGCCGAACTCTTCAAAGACGCGGCCCGCCAAGCCATGGCGCGCTTCAATCCTGCGGCCATGCTGGTGGGCTCGTCCTGCACCGCCGAGCTGATCCAGGACGATCCAGGCGGCCTGGCCCAAGCCCTGAAGCTGACCATTCCTGTGGTGGCCCTGGAGCTGCCCTCTTACCAGCGCAAGGAAAACTGGGGCGCGAGCGAGACCTTCTACCAACTGTGCCGTCACCTGGTGCACAAGCCCGACGCCGACAAACCCGCCAAAGCGCGCCCCACCTGCAACATCCTCGGCCCCAGCGCCTTGGGCTTTCGCCACCGCGACGATGTCAAAGAAATCACCCAGCTGCTGAACCAACTCGGTGTGGACGTGGCCGTGGTCGCACCCCTGAGTGCCAGCGTGGCCGATGTGCAAAAACTGGCCGAAGCCGACTTCAACGTGGTGCTCTACCCCGAGATTGGTTTGGCCGCAGCGCAATGGTTGCAGCGCCAGTTTGACCAGCCCTACACCAAGACCGTGCCCCTGGGCAGCCACGCCACCCGCGACTTCATCGCCGAAGTCTGCGCCCTGACCGGCCTGCCGGTGCCGGGCCAAGACCCCGAGCACGCGCATGCGCCTTGGTACGCCAAGTCGGTCGACTCGACCTACCTGACCGGCAAGCGCGTCTACATTTTTGGCGACGCCACCCATGTGGTGGCTGCTGCCCGCATCGCCAGCCAGGAGATGGGTTTTGAGGTGGTAGGCCTGGGCAGCTACAGCCGAGAATTTGCCCGCGAAGTGCGCGACTGCGCCAAGCGCCACGGCGTTGAAGCGCTGATCACCGACGATTACCTGGAAGTCGAAGACCAGATCAACGCCTTGCAGCCCGAGCTGATTTTGGGCACACAAATGGAACGCCACATCGCCAAGCGCCAGGGCATTCCCTGCGCGGTGATTTCGGCCCCGGTGCATGTGCAGGATTTCCCGGCCCGCTACGCGCCGCAAATGGGTTTTGAAGGCGCGAATGTGCTGTTCGACACCTGGGTTCACCCGCTGATGATGGGCCTGGAAGAGCACCTGATCGGCATGTTCCGAGAGGACTTTGAATTCCACGCCGGGGCTGCGCCTTCGCATTTGGGCAGCACACGGCCTGCGGCCGAAAACGTCGCCCCTGTCGCTGCGGCACCAGCTGCCGTCATCCCAGCGCCCACAGCCATTGCACAAGCGCCGGCCAGCACACCGGCGCCCCAATTGGTGACCGACAGCGTCAAAGCCGTCGCTGTCCCCGCCCAAGCCGCTTCGAACCAGGCCACCTGGAGCCCCGAAGCCGAAAAGGAGCTGGGCAAAATCCCGTTCTTTGTGCGTGGCAAAGCCCGCCGCAACACCGAGCGATTTGCCCAAGACCTGGGCGTGGCGACCATCACCGTGGAGACGCTCTACGATGCCAAAGCTCACTACAGCCGCTAAGTCCAGCCATGCCCAGACACCGCGCATGAGCGTGGTGTTGCTGACCATGGACAGCCACCTGGCCAGCGCCGCCGAGAGCGCGGCCGAACGCTTGGCGCGCGACCTGCCCGGTCTGCACCTGCAAACCCACAGCGCCTCGGCCTGGCGCGACAGCGAGACCGCCCTGGCCAACTGCTTGGCCGCCGTGGCGCAAGCCGACATCGTCATCGTCACCATGCTCTTCATGGAAGACCATTTCTTGCCGGTGCTCGACGCCTTGCAGGCGCGCCGCGAGCATTGCGACGCCATGGTCTGCATCATGTCCGCCCCGCAGGTGACGCAACTCACCCGCATGGGCAAGCTGGTCATGGGCCGCGAGTCGACGGGTCTGATGGCCTTGCTGAAAAAGCTGCGCCCCAGCGCCAAAAACAAAGACACGGGTTCCGAGACTGGCGCGCCCTCGAGCGCCGGGGCCAAGCAAATGGCCATGCTGCGCCGCCTGCCCAAGCTGCTGCGTTTCATCCCCGGCACCGCGCAAGACCTGCGCCTGTTCTTTTTGACCATGCGCTACTGGTTGGCCGGGTCCGAGCACAACATCGAGCACCTGGTCAAAACCCTGGTGCACCGCTACGCACAAGGCCCCCGCGAACCCCTGCGCGCCTTGGCACAGCCGGAAGACCCGATCGAATACCCCGAGGTGGGCCTGTACCACCCGCAGATGAAAAACCGCATCAGCGAACAGCTGAGCGACCTGCCGGGCCACGGCCGCAAAGACCAGCCCGCCGTGGGCTTGCTGCTGCTGCGCTCATATTTATTGGCGGGCAACACCGCGCATTACGACGCGGTCATCCATTCGCTGCAAGCACGCGGCCTGCGTGTCATCCCGGCCTTCGCCAGTGGCCTCGATGCCCGCCCGGCCATGGACCGTTTCTTCAAGAACGGTGGCGATTCCAAAATCCAGTCGCTGGTCTCGCTCACCGGTTTCTCCTTGGTCGGCGGCCCGGCTTACAACGACGCCAGTGCCGCCGAAGTGGCGCTCAGCGAACTCGATGTGCCCTACATCGCCGCGCACCCGCTCGAGTTTCAGTCGATCGAGCAATGGGGCGGCTCCACACGCGGCCTGCTGCCGGTGGAAAACACCATCATGGTGGCCATCCCCGAGCTCGACGGCTCGATCTTGCCCATGGTCTATGGCGGCCGCCCTGGCCCGGCCGGGCAAACCTGCACCGGCTGCGACAAGCGTTGCACCTTCCCCAGCGGCCCGCGCAGCCAGGACATGTTCACCTGCAGCGAACGCACCGAGATGCTCACGGCGCGTGTCGAGCGTTTGGTGCGCCTGCGCGACAAGCCCCGCGCCGATCGCAAGCTGGCCATCGTGCTGTTCAACTTCCCACCCAACGCTGGCAGCGTGGGCACGGCCGCGTATTTGTCGGTGTTCCAGTCGCTGTTCAATACCTTGCAGCGCTTGTCGCTTGAAGGCTACCGCGTCGAGCTGCCTGAGAGCGTGGACGACCTGCGCAACCGCCTGCTGCAAGGCAACGCCAGCCAGTAC
>JBIKQY010000096.1:0-8118 GCA_044349465.1 Limnohabitans sp.
GCTGATTTCGGTGGAAGACGACGGCGGCGGCATCGCGCCGGACGAGCTGGCCACGGCCCTGAAGCGCCACGCCACCAGCAAGATCGGCAACTTGGACGACCTTGAATCGGTCATGACCATGGGCTTTCGGGGCGAGGCGCTGGCGGCCATCAATTCGGTGTCCGAGCTCACCTTGCTCTCGCGCATGGACGGCCAGCCCACCGCGTTCGCGCTCGATGGCCAAACCGGCGAAATCCGCCCAGCCGCCCGCGCCACGGGCACCACGGTGGAGGTCAAAGAGCTGTTTTTCTCGACCCCCGCTCGCCGCAAGTTTTTGAAAAGCGACAGCACCGAGCTGGCGCATTGCATCGAGGCCGTGCGCCGCCACGCCCTGGCCCGCCCGGACGTGGGCTTTGCCATCTGGCACGAGGGCAAGCTGGTGGAGCAGTGGCGCGTGCACCCTGGCGCTGCAGGACTGGCGCAACGTCTGGCCGATGTGTTGGGCGAAGAGTTCGTGGCGCAATCGATCGCGGTGGAATACAACGCCGGGCCGCTCAAAGTGATGGGCCGCGCAGGGCTCCCCGACGCCGCGCGCTCGCGTCCTGACCACCAGTTTGCTTATGTGAATGGCCGTTTTGTGCGCGACAAAGTGGTCATGCACGGCGCGCGCAGCGCCTACGAAGACGTGCTGCACGGCCACAAGCAACCGGCCTATGCGCTGTTCATGCAAATCGACCCCACCTTGGTGGATGTGAACGTGCACCCCACCAAAATCGAGGTGCGCTTTCGCGACAGCCGCGCGGTGCACCAAGCGGTGCGCCACGCCATCGAGAACGCGCTGGCTGCACCGCGTTCACAAAACCTGAGCGACGCGTCAGCCCTGCCCGCCAGCGACTTCGATCTGAAGGCCCCCACTGCCAAAGCCCTGCCCGAGTCAGCGGCCTGGCAGCAAGGCGGCATGGCTTTCGAGCGCCCTGGCCCTTCGACTTTTTCGGCCCCCAGCTACAAACCGGCCGACTTTGTGCGCCCCCGCGTGGACGGCGAGCAGGCCATGGCCGACCTGAAGGCGCTTTGGCAGCCCACAAACGATTCCGCTTTAAGGGCCAATGGCCACGAGACAAGCTTTGATCAGAACCCACCCAGCGCGCAGGAATTGCCCGGCAGTTGGACCATCGAACCCACTGCCGATAACGGATCGCGCACAGGGGTGCGCTCCTACGGGGAGCCCAGTTCACTGGCTACCCCCCTGCCCGAAGGCGACTGGCCACTGGGCCGCGCCGTCGCCCAACTGCACGGCGTCTACATCCTGGCCGAAAACAAACAAGGCTTGGTGGTGGTGGACATGCACGCGGCGCACGAGCGCATCGTTTACGAACGCCTGAAAAACCAACTCAACACCACGGAAGCCTCGCGCATCGCGAGCCAACCGCTGCTGATCCCCGCCACCTTTGCCGCCACCCCCAACGAAGTGGCCACGGCCGAAGCCTGCGCCGAGGTGCTGGACCAGTTGGGCCTGGAAATTTCACCCCTGTCGGCCAAGACCCTGGCCGTGCGCGCCGTGCCCACCAGCTTGGCGCAAGGCGACGCGGTGGAGCTGGCACGCAGCGTGCTGGCCGAGTTGGCCCAACACGACGCCAGCACCGTGGTGCAGCGCGCCCAAAATGAAATTTTGGCGACCATGGCCTGCCACGGCGCGGTGCGCGCCAACCGCCGCCTGACACTCGACGAAATGAACGCCCTGCTGCGCCAAATGGAAGAGACCGAACGCTCCGACCAATGCAACCACGGCCGCCCCACCTGGCGGCAAATGTCCATGCGCGATCTGGATGCTTTGTTCTTGCGGGGCCGCTAATGGAACGCCACACTTTGAACGACCACAAAGCAATGGGTGAGGTCAGTGTGTGGACTGCCCGATTTGGCGAGCGAAGCGAGTATGAGGGCAGCCGCGCACTGGCCTTGCCCATTGCGCTTCACGAAGAAACCACCGCATAAGCAGCATGTCGCAAAAACTCATCGTCCTGCTGCTGGCCCTGCTGCTTGGCCTGCAACCCGTCACCACCGACCTGTATTTGCCCGCCCTGCCCGCCATCACCGAAGTCTTTGGCGCGGGCATGGGCCAAGCCCAGCTCACCCTCACTGCCTTGCTGCTCGCTTTTGGCCTCTCGCAACTCGTGTGGGGGCCGCTGTCTGACCGCTTTGGCCGCCGCCCCATCTTGCTGTGGGGCATGGCCGCTTACGTGCTGGCCTCGGTGGCTTGCGCACTGGCCCCCAACATGGCTTGGCTGATTGCAGGGCGCACCCTGCAAGGCATCGCCATGGGCGCAGGCGTCATGGCCGCACGCGCCGTGGTGCGCGACCTGTACGCACCAGCCCAGGGGGCAACCGTCATGTCACAAGCCCTCACGGGCCTTGGCATCATCGCCTGCGCTTGCGCGCCCATTGGCGGCGTGCTGACCGACTGGCTCGGCTGGCGTGTGGCCCTGCACAGCCTGGCCGCCTTTGGGGCATTCACCTTCGTTCTGCTGCTGTGGCGCTTTGAGGAAACGCTGGCGCGCCCCAACCCCCACGCCTTACAGCTGCGCCAACTGTGGCGGGCGAACCTGGACATCCTGCGGCACCCCACGTTCCGCGCATGGTGTGCGCTGTCGTCGGGGTCCTACCTGGGCTTGTTCACCTTCCTGGCCTGTTCGGCCTTTGTGTTCACCCGCAGCATGGGCTACAGCAAAACCGCCTATGGATTTTTCATGCTCAGCATGTCGCTGTCCTACATCGTGGGCACATTCTGGTGCCGCTGGATGTTGCGCCGCACCAGCGTGCACCGCGCAGTGGCTGTGGCCGCCATCCTGACCTTGTCGGGCGGCGTCAGCATGGCCGCACTGGCCTATGCAGGTCAGGGCCAGGAATGGTATGGCCCGGCCTGTGTCATGGGGCCGATTTACCTCTTCATGCTGGGTCACGGCGTACACCAATCCTGCGGGCAAAGCGGTGCGGTGGCCCCGTTCCCCGAGCGGGCGGGCACAGCCTCGGCACTCAACGGCTTTTTGATGATGCTGGGCGCTTTCTTCATGGGCGGCTGGCTGGGCACACACATGGACGAGCCGATCTTTGCGCTGGCCCACGGCCTGCTGCTGTGGAGCGTGTTCATCAGCGTGGTGGCCTGGACCCTGGTGCAGCGCCACGGACGCTCGGCCCCACTGCCTGCTCGCGCCTGAGACGCCCGCCATGAACACCCTTGCCAACACACCGCCCGATCGACCGGTCGATGCCATCGCCCTGGTCGGCCCCACGGCCAGCGGCAAAACCGCCGCTGCACTGGCCCTGGCGCACAGCCTGCAGTCCCAAGGCGGCGCAGAAATCATCAGCATCGACTCGGCCCTCGTTTACCGGGGCATGGACATTGGCACAGCCAAACCCAGCCGCGAAGAACTGGTCGCTGTGCCGCACCACCTGATCGACACCTTGGACCCGTTGCAAAGTTACAGCGCCGCCGAATTCGCCAAGGACGCGACACGGTTGATACGCGACATCCGTGCACGCGGCAAAACACCGTTGTTGGTGGGTGGCACCATGCTTTATCTGAAGGCGCTGCTCGAAGGCCTGAACGACATCCCCGCAGCCGACACGCAGGTGCGCGCACAAATTCACCAACAAGCCGAGCAACTCGGCTGGCCCGCCCTGCACGCATGGCTGGCGCAAGTGGACCCGCAGACGGCCGCCCGCCTGGCCCCGGGCGACAGCCAGCGCATTGGCCGCGCCTTGGAAGTCTGGACCGCCACCGGCCAAACGCTGAGCTCTTTTCACCAAAACGCCAAGGCCAACGCCCCCGACTGGCACATTCCCATCATCAGCCTGGAGCCCACCGACCGCGCTTGGCTGCACCAACGCATCGCCCTGCGCTTTGAGCAAATGATGGCAGCAGGCTTCATGGACGAAGTCAAAGCCCTGCGGGCACGCGGCGACCTGCACCCCGACCTGACCTCGATGCGCTGTGTGGGTTACCGCCAAGCCTGGGAAGGGCTGGACGCGGGCTGGACCGAAGCCGAGATTCTGGAGCGCGGCATCTTCGCCACCCGCCAACTGGCCAAACGCCAAATCACCTGGCTGCGCAGCATGCCGGGGCGAGTGGTGGTCGATGCCCAAGCGGGCGATGCGGTGGAGCAGGTCAAACAGTTTAATTCCGAAATTTCCAGGCTATAAATCCGTAATTTACGTCGATTATTTCCGTAATTTACGGCATAATTTTCAGCGTGGAACCTCAACCGCTTTATTCACGCCGAATTGAACCTCGCCTAACGGAGGCGTTGGAAGACACGCCTGTTGTCTTGCTGGCTGGACCACGACAAGCTGGCAAAACCACACTGGTCAAACACATCGCCAAGCTCAATGGGATGCGCTATCTGACATTGGATGACGAACTCACAAGATTGTCCGCACGCGAAGACCCAGTGGGCCTGATACGCAACTTGGACAGAGCGGTCATTGACGAAATTCAACGTGCGCCACAGCTCTTGCTGGCCATCAAAAAAACCATCGACGAAGACAGACGCGCAGGTCGTTTTTTACTGACAGGTTCTGCCAATTTGTTGGCCATTCCAACCGTGGCAGACTCCTTAGCCGGCCGCATGGAGACCCTTTCGCTTCTGCCTTTGTCGCAAAACGAAATCGAGGGCCATCACGCCAACTGGATAGACAAAGCGTTCTCAGGACACCTCCTGAATGCCAACCCATCGGTGGCAGGCGAGCATCTGATTCAACGCGTGATACGCGGAGGCTACCCGGAAGCGGTCTCCCGTGAATCCCCAAGGCGTAGAAACGCTTGGGCACGGCAATACCTGGACGCCATCGTCCAACGCGATGTGCGCGACATTGCAAACATCGAAAAACTTGCCCATTTGCCACGCTTTCTGAGCGCATTGGCTCAAACTGCCGGACAAATGTGCAACTACACCCAACTGGGTGGACAGGTTGGCCTGGACAGCAAAACGGCATCGCGCTACATCGGTATTTTTGAGCACATGTATTTACTCAAGCGTGTGGATGTTTGGTCCCGCAACCACCTCAACCGGATTGTCAAAACACCGAAATTGCAATTCATTGATTCAGGCTTACTGGCAACACTTTTGGGTCTCACGGCCGAAGAAGTTGAACGAGATCGAACAAGATTTGGGCATGCCTTAGAGACCTTTGTCTATGGGGAGCTGCTCAAACAAACAACGACATCCGCCGGAGACTATCGGCTCATGTATTACCGAGACGCCGACAAAGTCGAAGTCGATGTGGTCATTGAAAATACTGCAGGTCAGCTGATTGGCGTAGAAATCAAGGCCGCTGCCACAGTCAACCAAAGCGACCTGCGCGGGCTGCGCAAATGGGCAAACTTGGCGGGCAACCAGTTCAAGCTGGGGGTGCTGCTTTACGACGGTCACGAAACCATGCCTCTGGGCGAAGGCATCTGGGCAGCACCGATTTCAAGTTTGTGGGGCAAAGAATAGGCGCGTCACGACGTGTGACTTGATGGTCTTCAGTCCTGGCCCCGCCGTGAGGCCTTGATCTTGGACTGCATCGCCTTGCCCTCCAGCCGCCTTTGCACCGAGCCGTAGGTCGGCTTGGTGGCCTTGCGCGGTTTGGGGGGCTTGGCGTACAGGTCAAGCGTTTCATAGAGCCGCGCCCACGCATCGACGCGGTTGGCTTCTTGCGTGCGGTGTTTTTGGGCTTTGAGGATGAACACGCCTTCGAGCGTCAATCGGCTGTCGCCCGACTCGAGCCAACGCTGCTTGACGTCGTCGGGCAAGCCAGAGTTCGCCACGTCAAAACGCAGCTGGATGGCGCTGGAAACCTTGTTGACGTTTTGCCCGCCCGGTCCTTGCGCCCGAATGGCGCTGAGCTCGACTTCGGCGTCGTCAATGTGCAGGGCGTGTTTCATGGCACACGCACCCCATCGGGCGCCTGTTGGAAGGCAAAGGGGTTGAGGAATTGGCGACGCCAGAACAACTGGCGATCCACTTCGCTCAGGCCTGCCTCATCGCAAGTGGCTTGCCATTCACGCTCGATCACCGTCACCTGTTGGTTGACGATGGCGATGGCGTCTTCGCGCCCGAGCAAAAAAACAGGCGCGGCTGCGATGCAGCTGGCCACTTGGCTGGCGCGATCCGCACCTTGGATCAACATGGCTTGTGAGGCTTGCTGGCCCGAACGCGATTGGGGACAGATGTCGTAGGCGGGCGTCAGCGCCAGTTGGTGTCCGTCCCAAAAGGCCGCGTGGTTGCGAGCGTGGTCGTCGGTGTTGCCACACAAGACATTGAAGACGATGCGCGAGAACAATTCACGCAAAGTGGCTTTGGCATGGGTGAATCGGTGGCGAATGATCTCGGCCAGTTTTTCGTAGCTGGCATAAGCGGCCATCATTTCATCCAGCTCAAACAACGTGAGTGCAGACACCATGGCACGGCGACGCCATTGCCCCTGGAGCCGAATGCGGTCAAAGCGCTCAATCAAAAGCACGTCTTTGCCCAGCGCCTGGCGCAGCTGCACAGTGGCCACGTTCAAACCCACCTTTTGGGCCAATCGCATCGCGATGAACTCGGCCTTGACCACGCTGTAAAGGTCGTTGCTGGCCGAAAATTTGGCGATGAATTTGCGCTCCCCATCATCCATCAGCACCTTGGGCCGAGCGCCACCGAGGGAAGTGGCGTGCAGCAAGGCTTGGTCCAGACCGGGTGCCAGCGGCAGGCCACGGTCGACTTTTTCTGCCGCAGTTTGCAAGGCCGCCAAAGAAGCCTCTTGGGCATGCCGCGCCACATAGCGCAGCGGCGAGGCCTGAAAATCCATGGCCCCCACCCTGTCCGAGCCAGATGCGAGCAAATACGTCAACTCGTCCAACTCGAAGCCGTCTGACCCTGGCCCTTTGACGCCCAACTGCTGGTTGATCAATACACGGCGTCCCCAGGCATCGGGAGAGGCATCACGGATGCAGCTGGGCATGTTCAAGCCCGGCAGCAAGGGCAATGGCCCCGCACGTAAGGGCAACTCGGGCGCATACACTGGCATGGCATTTGGGCGGTCCAGATAGCTGCGGCCGTAATTGAACACAAAGCGCGCACCTTGCCGCGTCAACACACCCGCGACCACGGGCTCGCTGGCCTCGGGCAACCAGACCCAGACATAGGCCTCGGTGTACAAGGTGGTCTCAGAAGTCATCGTTCACCACCTGCTTGCCATGCCGGATGGCCTTGGGCATCAAGGCCATTTTTTCCTGTTGCCTGCCCAATTGCTGGGTCAGCAAACGGGCGTCCGACTCGAACAAAGGCACGCCACAGATCGCCGCCACTTCAAACACCGCACCGATGGAGCAGCCCGGGTCACCACGCTCAATGCGTTGCAGCAAGCTGCGGGAAATACCTGCGCGTGCCGCCAAATCGGTGGTGGTGAGGGCCCTGCTCAAACGCGCTTCGCGCACAAGCTGCCCCAACAGCGCCAGGGCATCCAGGCTGTACTGCGAACAAGGGCGGGTGGTGGGCTTGGCCATGGCGGGGTGTCGTGAAGAACCGTTTTAGAGCGATTAAAGGTCGCATTGTTTCAAGTGCACCGCGCAAAGTCAACTTTCATTTGATTCATAAATGAGTCACAAAGCCTTTTGTGACACATTAATGAGCCAATACATACATGACGAGGACCCAAATGAGGCATCAGCCCAGCGCTCGGCCCATCGATGCAGCCGCCTCTATTGCAGCGGCCCCTTGAGGTTTTCCGGCACAGGCAAGGCCATGACATCGATGCCTTCGTCGATCAAGGCTTCGGTTTCATCGCGGGTGGCCTGGCCACGGATGTGGCGTGCTTCGCGCTCTCCGTAATGGATCTTGCGGGCCTCTTCGGCAAATTGCGTTCCCACATCTTCGGTGTTGGCCATGACGTGGCGCACCATCTTCATCATGGCCGCTTGCATCTGCTGCAAGGTTTCGGACGCAACATCGGGCAAGGCCGGTGCAGCGGAGGATGCGTCAGCAGGTCCGCTGGGCGAGCTGCCTGCGGCGCTGCCAGCGTCTGCTGCTGGAGCTCCTGGCACTGGCGTGGGCTCGGGGGCTGCGCCGTGGCCCAGGTTCAGGCGTGGTGCCGAGAGCATTTTGGTGATCTCGCTGTCGT
>JBIKQY010000097.1:0-7981 GCA_044349465.1 Limnohabitans sp.
CCTGCAATGTGGCCCAGCAGTTGGGCGATGGGCTGCACACGCGCTTGGTGGCCGGGGCCAATTTGCCCATGCTGCTGCGCAGCGTGTGCTACCGCCACGAAAGCCTGGAGGCCTTGGCGGCCCGCGCTCACGCTGGCGGCACCCAGGGCGTGATGCCCGTGGGCAGCACCGCCCCCCAAAACCAAACTGGACAGAGACATGCCCCAAGCCACCGTGACCATCAGCAATAAATTGGGCCTGCACGCCCGCGCCTCGGCCAAGCTGACCAAATTGGCGGGCAGCTTTCCGTGCGAAGTCTGGATGAACAAAGGCGAGCGCCGCATCAATGCCAAAAGCATCATGGGCGTGATGATGTTGGCGGCCGGTCTGGGCAGCGAGGTGATGGTTGAGACCCTGGGCGAACGAGAAGAAGAGGCCTTGACGGCGCTGTTGGCCCTGATCAACGACAAGTTTGGCGAGGGCGAATAAGCCATGACCTTCAGCATCCATGGCTTGGCGGTGGCACGTGGCATTGCCATCGGGCGCGCCGTTCTGGTGGCCTCCAGCCGGGCCGATGTGGCGCACTACTTTGTCAAGCCCGACCAAGTCAACGCCGAAATCCAGCGCTTGCGCGTGGCCCGCGATGCGGTGGTTGACGAGTTGCAGCGCCTCCAAAAAGACATGCCCAAGGACGCGCCACACGAACTGGATGCCCTGCTGGATGTGCACCTGATGCTGTTGCAAGACGAGGAGCTGACGTCTGGCGTCGTGCACTGGATCAAAACACGCCTGTACAACGCCGAGTGGGCGCTGACCAGTCAGCTCGACATCATCGTGCGTCAGTTTGAGGAAATGGAAGACCCTTACCTGCGCGAACGCAAGGCCGACATGGAGCAAGTGGGCGAGCGGGTGCTGCATTGTCTCAAGGGCACTGGGCCCTTGGTGACGCAAGCCAAGCGCCCACAGCGACCCCAGCAAGAATTGCAATTGGGCGACACCGATGTGCCCCTGGTGCTGGTGGCGCACGACCTGTCGCCCGCCGACATGCTGCAGTTCAAGCAAAGCGTGTTCACCGGCTTCGTGACCGATGTCGGCGGCAAGACCTCGCACACCGCCATCGTGGCGCGCAGTCTGGACATTCCGGCGGTGGTGGGTGCGCGCACCGCCAGCCAGTTGGTCAAGCAAGACGATTGGGTCATCATCGATGGCGATGCGGGCGTGGTCATCGTGGACCCCTCACCCATCATCTTGGCCGATTACGGCTTCAAACAACGCCAGGGCGACCTGGAGCGCGAGCGCCTGGCGCGCTTGCGCCATACCCCGTCCGTGACGCTCGACGGCCAAAAAATCGAGCTGTTGGCCAACATCGAGATGCCCGAAGACACCACAGCGGCACTCACGGCCGGTGCAGTCGGTGTGGGTTTGTTTCGCAGCGAATTCCTGTTCATGGGCCGCCAAGGCCATCTGCCCGACGAAGAAGAGCAGTACCAGGCCTATCGCCGCGCGGTGGACGGCATGAACGGTTTGCCTGTGACCATCCGCACCGTGGATGTGGGTGCCGATAAACCACTGGATGAAAGCCGCCACGAAGCTTCACACCTGAACCCCGCCCTGGGGCTGCGTGCCATCCGCTGGTGCCTGGCCGACCCGGCCATGTTCCTCACGCAGCTGCGTGCCATCTTGCGGGCGGCGGCGCACGGGCAGGTCCATTTGCTTATTCCCATGCTGGCGCATGGCAGCGAAATCCGTCAAACGCTGGCCCTGATCGCTCAAGCCCGCCACGAACTGGACCGCCGAGGCGCAGCCCATGGCCCAGTGCGATTGGGCGCCATGATCGAGATCCCGGCGGCCGCTTTGTCGTTGCGCCTGTTCCTGAAATACTTTGACTTCTTGTCCATCGGCACCAACGACTTGATCCAGTACACCCTGGCGATTGACCGGGCCGATGAATCGGTGGCGCACCTGTACGACCCGTTGCACCCGGCCGTGCTGCGCCTGGTCGCCGACACCATCGCCGAGTGCCAGCGTCAGGGCAAGGGCGTGTCGGTCTGCGGTGAGATGGCGGGCGACGTGGCCATGACCCGCTTGCTGTTGGGGCTGGGGCTGCGCAGCTTTTCCATGCACCCTTCGCAGATCCTGGCGGTCAAGCACCAGGTGCTGCGCTCGGACACCAGCAAACTCACCCCCTGGGCCATGCAGGTGCTGGACAGCGAAGACCCGGCTGCCTGCTTGAGCCCCTGAGCCGGCTGGGGTCTACCGGGCAAAGCCTGCCCGGAGGGGGTGTCAAGCGGCTTTGAGTTTGTCCTGCGTGCGGGTGTCGAAATCGCTGGCGTCATGGCGTTCGTGCAACTGAGACTCAGGTGCGCCCATCACGCGGTTGACCATGCGCCCGCGTTGCACGGCAGGGCGTTGCGCCAGTTCTTCGGCCCAACGCTGCACATGGGCGTATTCCTGTACTTGCAAAAACTCACCGGCTTCGTACAGCAAACCTTTGGCCAATGCGCCATACCAGGGCCAGATGGCGATGTCGGCGATCGTGTAGTCGTCGCCTGCGATGAAGCGGTTTTCGGCCAGGCGGCGGTCCAGCACATCCATCTCGCGCTTGACCTCCATGGCAAAGCGGTCGATGGCGTATTCGATCTTGACCGGGGCATAGGCATAAAAATGCCCGAAACCGCCACCCAAGTAGGGCGCGCTGCCCATTTGCCAGAACAGCCAGGACAGGCATTCAGCGCGTCGGGCCGGGTCGGTGGGCACCAGAGTGCCAAACTTTTCGGCCAGGTAAAGCAAGATGGCGCCCGACTCGAAGACGCGCACCGGTTGGGGGACGCTGCAGTCGAGCAGGGCCGGAATTTTGGAGTTGGGGTTGACCCCGACAAAGCCACTGCTGAACTGCTGCCCTTCGTTGATGCGGATCAGCCAAGCGTCGTACTCGGCACCCGCGTGTCCCAGGGCCAACAACTCTTCGAGCATCACGGTGACCTTGACGCCATTGGGTGTGCCCAGTGAGTAGAGCTGAAGCGGGTGCTTGCCCCGGGGCAAGTCTTGCTCGTGCGTGGCCCCTGAGATGGGCCGGTTGATGTTGGCAAATCGCCCGCCATTGGCCTTGTTCCAGGTCCAGACTTTGGGAGGGGTGTAAGAGGTGGAGTCGGTCATGGCGGGTTTGAGGCTTGTGGCGGTTGAAAGGATTTAGGCGCGGCTATCGGCCAGGTTTTGGCTGGCAGAATGCGCTTGCTGATCGGCGTGGTAGCTCGAGCGGACCATCGCACCCACAGCCGCGTGCGAAAAGCCCATTTCATAGGCCTTGGCCTCGAACATCTTGAAGGTATCGGGGTGCACGTAGCGGCGCACCGGCAGGTGGCTGTTGCTGGGGGCGAGGTACTGGCCAATGGTCAGCATCTCGATGTTGTGCGCGCGCATGTCACGCATGACGCCCAGAATTTCTTCGTCGGTCTCACCCAAGCCGACCATCAAGCCGCTCTTGGTGGGCACATTCGGGAACAGGGCCTTGAACTTTTTCAGCAGGTTCAGCGAGAACTGGTAATCGGAGCCGGGGCGCGCTTCCTTGTACAGGCGTGGCACGGTTTCCATGTTGTGGTTCATCACGTCAGGAGGCGCGGCTTTCAGGATCTCCAGGGCGCGGTCATCACGGCCACGGAAGTCGGGCACCAGCACTTCGATCTGGGTGTTGGGCGAGAGTTCGCGGGTTTTGCGGATGCACTCGACAAAGTGTCCAGCACCGCCGTCACGCAGGTCGTCGCGGTCCACGCTGGTGATCACCACGTATTGCAATTTGAGTTGCGCAATCGTTTTGGCCAAGTTGTCGGGCTCGTTCACATCCAGCGGGTCGGGGCGGCCGTGGCCCACGTCGCAAAACGGGCAGCGCCGCGTGCATTTGTCGCCCATGATCATGAAGGTGGCCGTGCCCTTGCCAAAGCATTCACCGATGTTGGGGCAGCTGGCTTCTTCGCACACTGTCACCAGTTTGTTGGCGCGCAGCACGTCCTTGATTTCGTAAAAACGGGTGGTGGGCGATCCCGCCTTGACACGGATCCAGTCGGGCTTTTTCAGCACTTCGGCTTGTTCCACTTTGACCGGAATGCGCGAGAGTTTGGCCGCCGCTTTTTGCTTGGCCATGGGGTCGTAGTTTTCAACGCTTTGCGCTTCGCGAACCACGGGGCGTTCGGTGGGGGTGTTGCTCATGGGGTTCTTTCGGTCGCCGCACGGCGGCGGGTCAGGTGCGTCAGTTCGGGGCGGTGTTTCACAGCCTGGCAGCGAGTTGGCCTGCCAGCACCCGGGCGACTTCGTCCCAGGTGGTTTGTACACCGATTGTAAAAAGGTCCACGGTTTTCAGTCCGGCATAACCACAGGGGTTGATACGCTCAAAGGGTTGAAGGTCCATAGCCACGTTCAGGGCCGCGCCGTGGTAAGTGCAATGCCGGCTGACTTTGATGCCCAAAGCGCTGATCTTGCCCAGGCCCTTGAACGGGTCGTTGGCGGGGGCCGGGCCCACCAGCGCCGCGTGGCTGAAGGGGTCGTCCAGGCGCACATAAATACCCGGCGCACCGGCCACCCGGTGGCCTGTCACACCGAAATGCGCCAGGGTGCGGATCACGGATTCTTCGAGCTTGAAGACATATTCCTTGACGTAATAACCGCCGCGCTGCAGGTTGACCAAGGGGTAGGCCATGACTTGCCCGGGTCCGTGGAAAGTGACTTGCCCGCCACGGTTGGTCTGCACCACCGGAATGTCGCCGGGCATCAACAGGTGTGAAGCTTGTCCCGCCAGCCCCTGAGTGAACACCGGAGGGTGCTCGCAAATCCAGAGTTCATTGGGCGTGTCGGGGCTGCGCTGCGCCGTGAAGGCCTGCATGGCTTCGTAAGTTGGCAAGTAGTCCACTTGCCCAAGAAGCCGGATGTCCATGCTCAAAGCACGATTTTGACCATGGGGTGCGAGGTCAGGGCGCGGTAGAGGTCGTCGAGTTGTTCGCGGCTGGTGGCCGTGATGCTGAGCGTCACGCCCAGGTAGTTGCCGCCTTTGCTGGGGCGCAACTCGATGGTGGCGGGGTCAAAGCCAGGGTCGAACTGTAGGGCCACTTGGCACATGGCTTCGGCAAAGCCGTCGACCATGGCCCCCATGACCTTGATTGGAAAGACCGAGGGGTACTCGATCAGGGTGTCTTTGCGCGGGTCGATGCCAGCCGGTGGTGTGATGGAAGCGCTCATGAAATGGTCTCTTGGGTCAGTTGGTTAGCTTAACGCCAGACGATGACGGCCAAAACAGCGAGCCAGCCCAAAACAAAATTGGTCAGCACCAAAGGGTGAATTTGTCCTAAGGCCTTGCCCGCTGCAGCCCAATCTGAAATGGCCACGGCAGCCTTCAAGCGGCGAAACGGCACAAACCAAATGTGGGCAAAAATCAAGCACATCAGCAAACCCAGGCCCGACATGGCGTGCCAGCCTTTGGGGGCAAGCTTCATGTCGGCCATCGACAGCATCCAGAAGCCGGTGGCCAGAATCAGGGCAATCGAGATCCAAACCATGCCAAAAAATCGGGCCAAGACCCCAGACATCAATGTCAGGCGCTCAGGCGGGGGTAATTGCTTGATGGCCACAGGGCGCAAAGCCAAAATGACCAGCGCCATGCCACCCAACCAAACAATGCCTGCGCTGAGGTGCAAAAATTTAAACCATTCGTACATATTTTTTTAAGATCACTGTGGGGTGACAGAAAAGCTTGCAAGCCATAAAAGTTCTATTCTCCGTGATACAGGATGCGTGCAAAGCATGCGACTTGCAAGGAATGGCGTCAAAAAATGGAGAGGCACGGGTTTTTACGTATAGAATCAGAGACTTTGTAACATTTGACGCACATTCAACTTGGGTGCCATTTGAGATGACCAAAATCGCCTCAGCTTCTGAAGCGGGCTCAAGTGAAACGCAAGCGAGTGATACAGATGCTGTCACAGAGCCTGAATTCAAGCCCCTGACAGCCGAAGAGGCGCAGGCTTGGCGGCTGAAAAATCGTTCAATTTCGCCTTGGCGCATCATTGCTGTGCAAGTAGGTTTTGGTGCGGTGATGGTTGTGTTGACTTGGCTGTTGACGGATGAGCCGGGGCTGGTTGCTTCGGTGGCGTGGGGGGTGGTGGCTGTGGTCATCCCCGCCATGGTGTTTGCCAGGGCTTTGAGTCGACAAATGCGCACTGGCAATCCCAAAGTTGCAATGGTGGGTTTATTCGTGTGGGAGTTGGTTAAGATTGTGTTGACCGTGGCGCTGCTTTTGGTGGCGCCGAAAATGATGCCTGATTTGAGCTGGCTTGCCTTGGTGGCCAGTTTCGTGGTGACGATCAAGTTGTACTGGCTGACCATGGCGTTGGGCTGGATGCAACGGAAATCGAAATCGACTATTTTTTGAACTGATTGGTGATTTATGTCTGCTGAAAACGCTGGCGCGCATGCCCCAACGGCTGGAGAGTACATCCAGCATCACTTGCAACATTTGCAAATGAACTTCTCATTTGAAGGTGTCAAGCAAACAAGCATTGTGGATTTCAGTTTGTTCAACCTCGACTCGGTTGTTTTTTCGGTGGTTTTGGGTATTGTGGGTTGTTTTCTTTTGTGGTCTGCTGCCCGCAAAGCCACGTCGGGGGTGCCAGGGCGCTTCCAGGCGGCCGTTGAATTGCTGTCTGAAATGGTCGAAAACCAAGCTAAAGGTGTGATTCATAACGCCAAAAGCCGCAAGCTCATTTCCCCATTGGCCCTCACGGTTTTTGTTTGGATTTTCCTGATGAACGCCATGGACATGCTTCCAGTGGACTTGCTCCCTGGTGCTTGGCATGCAGTGGGTCCTGCTTTGGGTTTCAAAGATTACATGCGCGTGGTCCCTACAGCTGATTTGTCCACAACGTTGGGATTGTCGTGTTCTGTTTTGTTGGTTTGTTTGTTTTACAACATCAAAATTAAAGGGCTTGGCGGCTGGGTACACGAACTCGTTTCGGCCCCTTTCGGCGACCATTGGTCTTTGTACCCCATCAATTTCTTGATGCAGATGATTGAATATTTGGCCAAGACGGTATCGCATGGCATGCGACTGTTTGGCAACATGTTTGCGGGTGAGTTGGTGTTCATGTTGATTGCCCTGATGGGTGGCGGCTGGGCATTGTCAACCACTGGCGTGGGTCTGGCCATTGGCCATGTCATCGCCGGTACCGTGTGGACACTGTTCCACATCTTGGTCATCACCTTGCAAGCATTCATCTTTATGATGTTGACGCTGGTCTACACAGGCCAAGCGCACGACGCGCATTGATGACAATTTTCCCTTTGTTTTTTCTTTCTTTTTCCACTCACTTTAGGAGCTTCTCATGGAAAACATTCTCGGCCTGGTGGCATTGGCTTGCGGTTTGATCGTTGGTTTGGGCGCTTTGGGTGCCTCGATTGGCATTGGCATGATGGGTGGCAAATTTCTCGAATCTGGCGCACGTCAACCTGAGTTGATGAACGAGTTGCAGACAAAAATGTTCTTGCTGGCTGGTTTGATCGACGCTGCGTTCTTGATCGGTGTGGCCATCGCTTTGCTGTTCGCCTTCGCCAACCCCTTCGTTCTGAAGTAATCCACGTACCTCTTCCAACAGAAGAAGGACTGAACCGTGAACATTAACGCTACTCTGTTCATTCAGATGATCGTTTTTGCGATTCTGGTGTGGTTCACGATGAAATTCGTGTGGCCCCCGATCACAAAAGCGCTCGACGAACGAGCACAGAAAATCGCTGACGGCCTCGCTGCCGCCGACAAAGCCAAAGCCGAACTCTCCAACGCCAATGCGCGTGTTGAGTCCGAGTTGGCCCAGTCGCGCAATGAGACGGCTTCGCGCTTGGCTGACGCCGAGCGCCGTGCAAATGGCATCGTTGACGAAGCCAAAGCACGTGCCACCGAAGAAGGCAACAAGATCATCGCCGCTGCAAAAGTTGAAGCTGAGCAGGAGGCTGTCAAAGCTCGTGA
>JBIKQY010000098.1:0-7963 GCA_044349465.1 Limnohabitans sp.
GTAGCGATCAAAATAGCGCCCAGCACAGCCGTGCCCACGAACAAAATGTTGAGCAACAAAGAGGTCAATCGGGACTGGATGGTGGAAAAGATCGACATGAAATAAAAGGGCTGCGGCGGCATGCTGGGCAAAAGTGCGAGGACGGATTCGACAAGGTCCTACAGGGCACACATAAAATGCACAACAGACAATCTGGACTATTGTATCGGTCTACACCGCGTTCAACACAGAAAAAACCCTTATGAATCAAGCGCTTGTTACAAAATATCCGGTAAATGACCGCGTATTGAATGCTTTGGAAGTGACTTTGCGAGGATGTGAGGAGCTGATCCCTCGAGAAGACTGGCTGCAAAAACTGGCCAAATCCGAGGTCACAGGTGTGCCTTTGCGCATCAAGTTGGGCTTGGACCCCACGGCGCCGGACATCCACATCGGTCATACGGTGGTGCTCAACAAGATGCGTCAGTTGCAGGATCTGGGGCATCAGGTCATCTTTTTGATTGGCGATTTCACCAGTCTGATTGGTGATCCGTCCGGCCGTAACAGCACCCGCCCGCCGCTCACGACTGAGCAGATCAAGGCCAACGCTGAGACTTACTACAAACAAGCCAGTTTGGTGCTTGACCCCACTAAAACAGAGATCCGCTACAACAGTGAGTGGTCGCTCCCATTGGGATCGATGGGCATGATCCAGCTGGCCGCCAAGTACACCGTGGCGCGCATGATGGAGCGCAACGACTTTCATGATCGATTCCATGCAGGCACACCGATCAGCGTGCACGAGTTCCTTTATCCGCTCATGCAAGGCTATGACTCGGTGGCCCTCAAGTCGGACCTGGAACTGGGCGGCACCGACCAGAAGTTCAATCTGCTGATGGGCCGACACCTGCAAGCCGAATATGGCCAGGAGCAGCAATGCATCCTGACCATGCCGCTGCTCGAAGGGCTGGACGGTGTGGACAAGATGTCCAAGTCCAAGAACAACTACATCGGTATCAGTGAAGAGCCCAACACCATGTTCGCCAAGGTTTTGAGCATTTCAGACACCTTGATGTGGCGCTGGTTCACCTTGCTGTCGTTCAAGTCGATGGCCGAGATCGAGGCACTCAAGAAAGAGGTTGAGGCTGGGCGCAACCCCAAAGACGCCAAGGTCATGCTGGCCAAGGAAATCACGGCGCGTTTTCACAGCGCGGCGGCGGCCGATGCGGCTGAGCAAGATTTCATCAACCGCAGCAAGGGTGGCGTGCCCGACGATATCCCCGAGGTCAGCCTGTCGGGCGCACCCATGGGCATTGGCGCTTTGCTCAAATCGGCGGGGCTGGCCCCCTCGACGACCGAGGCCGGCCGGCTGATCGACGGCGGCGGTGTGCGCGTGGACTCCAGCGTGGTCAGTGACAAGGGCCTGAAACTCGAAGCCGGCACGTATGTGGTGCAAGTGGGCAAGCGCAAGTTTGCCAAGGTCACGCTGGCTTGATCGGGGCTTGGCGCACAGACCAGTCATCTACCGGGGGTATGCTGAGCCCATGAAAAGATTTGATGACTGGATGACGCCCACCCGCATGCTGTGGGCTTCGGTGGTGGTGGCGCTGGTCACCATTGCCCTGAAAACCGGGGCCTGGTGGTTGACCGATTCGGTCGGCCTGTTGTCGGACGCGATGGAGTCGCTGGTCAACCTGGCCAGTGCGGTGTTCGGCTTGATGATGGTCACCATTGCAGCGCGCCCAGCCGACGAAGAGCATCCCTACGGCCATCACAAGGCCGAGTATTTCTCTTCTGGTTTTGAAGGCATCCTGATTTTGGTGGCCGCTCTGGGCATCATTTGGGTGGCAGTTCATCGCTTGTTCGATCCTCAGCCGATCGAGCAGGTGGGCTGGGGCCTGGCCTTGTCGGTGAGCAGCTCGGCCCTGAATGGCTTGCTGGCCTGGTTGATGTTTCGTGCGGCCAAGCAGCACCGTTCGCTGGCGCTGGAGGCCGATGCCCGGCACCTGGTGACCGACGTCTGGACATCGGCCGGGGTGGTGGTCGGCATTGTTCTGGTGAGCGTGAGCGGCTGGCTGTGGCTGGATGCGGTGGTCGCCATCGGCGTGGCCCTGAACATTCTGAAAGAAGGCTGGAGCCTGGTCTGGCGCTCCTCACAGGGCCTGATGGACGAGGCGCTCGAGCCCGAGATTTTGGCCGATGTGCAAAAGGTTCTGGCTGGTTTTGCGCACCAGCGCGGCGAGACCGAGATCATCCGTTTTGACCACCTGAACACCCGCAAAGCCGGGCAACGCCGTTTTGTGGATGTGCATATGCACATGCCCGCCAGTTGGACCTTGGGCCGCGCTGCTGCTTTGCGCGCCAGCGTGGAGCAGGCGTTGATGAGCGAGGTGCCCGGTCTGCGCGCCACCATCCAGCTCTTGCCCAGCGATGTGGAAGCGCACTTTGACGACGCGAGGGACTTGAAATGATCGCTGTGTTGCAACGGGTGAGTGAGGCCAGTGTGCGTGTCGATGGGGCGGTGATCGGCCAGATCGGCGTGGGTTTGCTGGTGCTGCTGTGTGCCGAAAAAGGCGATACCGACGCGGTGGCCGAAAAAATGCTGGCCAAAATTTTGAAACTGCGCATCTTCAGTGACGACGCAGGCAAGATGAATCTGAGCGTGCAGGATGTGGGCGGTGGCTTGCTGGTGGTGAGTCAGTTCACGCTGGCCGCTGATGTGGCGGGCGGTAACCGCCCCAGCTTCACCCAAGCCGCCGTGCCCGATGAAGGGCGGCGCTTGTACGAGCACTTTGTGGCGCAGGCGCAAAAAGCCCACCCGGTGGTGCAAACCGGCCGCTTTGCCGCTGACATGAAAGTGGCGCTCATCAACGACGGCCCTATCACCATCCCGATGCGCATGACGGTTTGAGTCGCTGCTCGGGGTGGGCAACGATAATCCCCGCATGACTGCTATATCTCCTGCCGCGAGTTCTGCTCGCTTTGACCAGCTTGCGCTGGCTCCTGCCACCCTTCAAAACCTCGAACAACTGGGCTACACCCAGATGACGCCCATCCAGGCGGCCAGCTTGCCGCTGACCTTGGCGGGGCAAGACCTGATTGCCCAAGCCAGCACCGGCAGCGGCAAAACCGCCGCCTTTGGCCTGCCCCTGATCGAGCGCCTGCAAACCGCAGGCTCTCCCAGCGCGGCCATCCAGGCCGTGATTTTGTGCCCCACCCGCGAGCTGGCCGACCAGGTCACGCAAGAAATCCGCAGATTGGCCCGTGCCCGCCAGAACGTGAAAGTCGTCACCCTGTGTGGCGGCGTCGCTTTAAGAGGCCAGACACTCAGTCTGGAGCACGGCGCCGATGTGGTGGTGGGCACACCTGGCCGCATCCTTGACCATCTGGAGCGCGGCTCTTTGAGCTTGGCAGGCGTGAACACGCTGGTGCTGGACGAAGCCGACCGCATGCTGGACATGGGCTTTTTTGACGACATCGCCAAAGTGGTGCGCCAGTGCGCCAAAGACCGCCAGACCTTGCTGTTTTCGGCCACCTACCCCGAAGGCATCGCCAAACTGGCCGCGCAGTTCATGCGCGCACCGCAAACCGTCAAGGTCGAGGCACAGCACAGCGCCCACAAAATCCGTCAAATTTATTACGAAGTGAGCGAAAGCCAGCGACTGGACGCCGTGTCCAAATTGCTGGCGCATTTCCGCCCCGAGCGCACGCTGGCCTTTTGCAACACCAAGCAGCAGTGCCGCGACTTGGTGGCGGTGTTGCAGGCCCAGGGCTACAGCGCGCTGGCGCTGTTTGGTGAACTGGAACAGCGCGAGCGCGACCAGGTGTTGGTGCAATTCTCCAACCGCAGCTGCTCGGTGCTGGTGGCCACCGACGTGGCCTCGCGCGGGCTGGACGTGGAGGGTCTTGAAGCCGTGATCAACGTGGACGTGACGCCCGACGCAGAAATCCACATCCACCGCATCGGCCGCACTGGGCGGGGCGATGCCGAGGGCCTGGCTCTGACGCTGGCCAGCATGGACGAGATGGGATCGGTGGGCAAGATCGAGGTGATGCAAGGCCGCGAATCGAATTGGGAACCCTTGTCTGGCTTGACGCCTGCTGCTGGAGGGCCGCTTCAGCCGCCCATGCGCACCTTGCAAATTGTGGGTGGGCGCAAGGAAAAAATTCGCGCGGGTGACGTCATGGGCGCGCTGGCCGGAGAGTGTGGTTTGACCCGCGAGCAGGTGGGCAAGATCAATGTGAACGAGTTTTCGACCTATGTGGCGGTGCTGGCCGAACTGGCCAAGAAGGTGGAGGCGCAGTTGTCACACGGCAAGATCAAGGGCAAGAGTGTGAAGGTTCGTTTGCTCTGACGTTGTTGTCTTTTGCTGAGGACGGTGTGTGAGGGGATGCGGCGGGTTCCTCATACCGGGGTACCGAAAATCGTCACCCGCCGCATCCCCTCACACACCTCAGTGGACATTCTTTTTGTAGGAGCCCACCCCTGTGGGCGATGGGCGTGGAACACGCCCTGCAAGCCATCGCCCATAGGGGTGGATTCCTACTTCCTACAAAGACAAAAATGTCTGCATGGCCGACAAAAACATGGGCAATCTAAACTTCATTGGGCGGGATCAATAGATTCCCTGCGGAGTTTTAAAACTGCACCACAGCCTCGAATGGGGTGGGGCCGGGTGACGATTTCCGGTACCCCGGCATGAGGAGCCCGGCCCCACCCCATTCGAGGCCTCCCCAGCTCAAACCATCCGGGGCCTAACCAGCAAAAACTACAGATAAGGGTTCTTCAAACCCAAGCCCGCCAAAATCGCAATCTCGTAGGCCTCCATCTCCTCGGCATCTGCCTCGCTCGTCTCATGGTCCCAGCCCTGCGCATGCAAAGTGCCGTGCACCAGCAAATGCACGTAGTGCGCCGCCAGCGTCTTGCCTTGTTCTTTGGCTTCGCGGGCCACCACCGGGGCGCACAGCACCAAGTCAGCCATCACCACGGGCTCTTGCGCGTAGTCAAAGGTCAGCACGTTGGTGGCGTAATCCTTTTTGCGGTAACTCTGGTTCAGTGCGCGGCCTTCCTCTTCGCCCACGATGCGCACCGTGATCTCGGCATCGTCGGCCAAGGCGTGGCGAATCGCACGGGTTACTGCGTGGCGGGGCAGGGCTGCGCGGTGTCGCGCGGCGAAGGGAATGTCGCCAAATTGCAGGGACAGTTGGAGTTTTTGGAGGGCCATGGCGGTGCTTGATTCTGGTTTCAGTCGTCGGTGGGCAAAGGCTTGCGGCGGGTCGTGACGCCCGCACGCATCGCGGCGCTGCCTTGCGCGTCGTAGGCGTCCACAATGCGGGCTACCAAGGGGTGGCGCACCACGTCTGCACTGGAAAATCGCGTGAAAGCAATGCCCTTGACGCGCTTCAAAACGCGCTCAGCATCGATCAGCCCACTCAGCTGCCCTTTGGGCAAGTCGATCTGGCTCACGTCACCCGTGACCACGGCCTTGGCCCCAAAGCCAATGCGCGTCAGGAACATCTTCATCTGTTCAGTGCTGGTGTTTTGCGCCTCGTCCAAAATCACAAACGCGTTGTTTAACGTGCGCCCGCGCATGAAGGCCAAAGGGGCGACTTCAATCGCGTTGCGCTCAAAGGCTTTGAGCACCTTGTCGTGGCCCATCAGGTCGTAGAGCGCGTCGTACAAAGGGCGCAAATACGGGTCCACCTTTTGCGACAAGTCACCGGGCAAAAAGCCCAGCCGCTCACCGGCTTCCACCGCTGGGCGCGTCAGCACAATGCGCTGCACGCTGGCGCGCTCGAGCGCATCCACCGCGCAGGCCACCGCCAGATACGTCTTGCCCGTGCCCGCTGGGCCAATGCCAAAGCTGATGTCGTGCGTGGCAATGCTCTCCAGATAAGCCGCCTGTACGGGTGTGCGTGCCTTCAGATCGGCGCGGCGGGTTTGCAAGGCGGGCAGGTTGGCTTCTTCGCCGCCGCTGTCACCCACCAGCATGAGTTGCACCATGTCGGGTGAAATCGGGCGGTCGGCGCGCTCATAGATCGCCTGCAAGATCTCCATGGCCCGCATGGCCACGGCCTTGGGGCCGTCCACCTTGAACTGTTCGTGGCGATGCGCAATGCTCACCTGCAAGCCCGCTTCGATGGTGCGCAGGTGCGCGTCCATGGGGCCGCACAGGTGCGACAAGCGGGTGTTGTTGTGCGGGGTGAAGGTGTGTCTGACGATCAAGTTGATAATCCTCGCTGTGCGCGGTTTGTGGCCAGGATGGCCCGGGCGAGAGCGCATTTTCTCCCATCACAGGCATTTAAGGCGTCACCCCCCATGATTGGCAAACTCACCGGCATCCTGAGCGACAAAAACCCACCCGAGGTGATCGTGGACTGCCATGGCGTGGGCTACGAAGTCAATGTGCCGATGAGCACGTTTTACAACTTGCCAGCCACGGGCGACAAAGTCAGTTTGGTCACGCACTTTGTGGTGCGCGAAGACGCGCAAATTCTTTACGGTTTTGCCACGCTGGCCGAGCGCGAGGCGTTTCGTCAGCTCATCAAGATCTCTGGCGTCGGCCCCCGCACCGCTTTGAGCGTGCTGTCGGGCATGAGCGTGACCGATTTGGCGCAGGCCATCACCACCCAAGAAGTGGGGCGCTTGGTCAAGGTGCCTGGCATCGGCAAAAAAACCGCTGAGCGCTTGCTGCTCGAACTCAAAGGCAAGTTGGGCGGCGACTTGGGCGGCTTGTTTGCCGTGAACACCAGCGACGCGCAAAACGACATCCAACAAGCCTTGCTGGCGCTGGGTTACAGCGACAAAGAAGCCGCTGCAGCCCTCAAGAGCTTGCCCGCCGACGTGGGCGTGAGCGAGGGCATCAAGCTGGCACTCAAAGCCTTGAACAAATAAGCATTCGGATAGCCTTGCATTTGGATATCCGGTGGATATACTGGCTACATGAAAACCACCGCCTTGACCATTTCCACCTGGGGCAACAGCCACGGCATCCGGCTCAGCCGCGACTTGATGCAGTCGCTGGGCATCACGCCCGGGACGCCCTTGCAAGCCACGGTGGTGGCCAAGGGCTGTTTGGAGCTGCGCGCCGTGCCCCAGCGACCAAGCCTGAAAGACAAGCTTGCTGCCTTTGATCCTCAAATACATGGCGGTGAAGTGATGTCCGATGCGCCGCAAGGCGTGGAGTTCGGTACTGCCACCGAGGGCGCCGAGGCCGCCAAGTGAGCCGAGCCGTTTGGGTGCCTGAGCGGCAAGACATCATCTGGATCAACTTCAACCCGCAGGTGGGACGCGAAATGCGCGACATGCACCCGATGTTGGTGCTGTCGCCCAAAGCCTTCAACGACAGGACCTCCATCGTGATTGGCTTTCCCATGTCCACGGCAGCCTACAACGCCACCAACCCGTTTGCGATCGACAACAGCAAAACAGCCAAACAGCCCAGTTACATCATTTGCAACCAGCCCAAGAGCTTTGACTGGCGGCAACGTGGCGCGACACTGCACCCCTGGAAGCGGGTCAGCGACACCATTTTTCAAACCGCTCGTCTTGAGCTCAACGACATTATCGAGTTGGTCACCCCATGAGCATCCGCACCGACGACTTCGCCCCGCAACCCGAACCCCGGGTCATTTCAGCGGCCCCTGTTTCTCACCAAGAAGAAGCCATTGAGCGCGCCTTGCGCCCCAAGCTGCTCGACGAGTACGTCGGCCAAGTCAAGGTGCGCGAGCAACTGGAGATCTTCATCAGCGCCGCCAAGATGCGCGAAGAGCCGCTGGACCATGTGCTGTTGTTTGGCCCGCCTGGCTTGGGCAAGACCACGCTCAGCCACATCATCGCGGCTGAGCTGGGTGTGAACCTGCGCCAGACCAGCGGCCCGGTGCTCGAGAAACCCAAAGATTTGGCGGCGCTGCTCACCAATCTGGAGCGCAACGATGTGCTCTTCATTGACGAGATCCACCGCCTCTCGCCCGTGGTCGAAGA
>JBIKQY010000099.1:0-7892 GCA_044349465.1 Limnohabitans sp.
CATCCTGGCAAAGCCCGAGCGTGTGTCCACCATCATTGGCGACGAGCTGGGCACCGTGCGCCAGGAATTTGGCCAGACCAAGATCGGTGCACGCCGCAGCGAAATTGAGCACAGCGCTCAAGACCTCTCGACCGAAGACCTGATCACACCCACCGACATGGTGGTCACGCTCAGCCACAGCGGTTACATCAAGAGCCAGCCACTGAGTGAATACCGCGCACAAAAGCGTGGTGGACGGGGCAAGCAAGCCGCCGCCACCAAAGAAGACGACTGGATCGACCAACTCTTCATTGCCAACACGCACGACTATTTGCTGTGTTTCTCTAACCGTGGCCGTTTGTATTGGCTCAAGGTCTGGGAAGTGCCAGCCGGTTCGCGGGGCTCGCGTGGCCGCCCCATCGTCAACATGTTCCCGCTACAAGAAGGCGAGAAGATCAACGTGGTGCTGGCCCTCACGGGTGAAGCGCGCACCTTCCCGGACAACCAGTATGTGTTCATGGCCACGTCCATGGGCACGGTCAAAAAGACTTCGTTGGATGAATTCAGCAACCCGCGCAAGGGCGGCATCATCGCCGTCAATTTGGATGAGGGTGACTTCCTGATCGGCGCGGCCCTGACGGACGGCCAGCACGACGTGATGCTGTTCAGCGACGGCGGCAAAGCTGTGCGCTTTGACGAAAACGATGTGCGCCCACTGGGTCGCAGTGCACGCGGCGTGCGCGGCATGATGATCGAAGACCACCAAAGCGTGATCGCCATGCTGGTGTCGGAACAAGAAAACCCCGATGCACCCGCCGACGAGGCCAAAGCCCGCGCCAGCGTGCTCACGGCCACAGAAAACGGCTACGGCAAGCGCACCAGCATCACCGAATACACGCGCCACGGCCGTGGCACCAAAGGCATGATTGCCATCCAGCAATCCGAGCGCAACGGCAAAGTCGTGGCCGCCACCTTGGTGCACGCCGACGACGAGATCATGCTGATCACCGACACCGGTGTTTTGGTGCGCACCCGCGTGTCCGAAATCCGCGAACTGGGCCGCGCCACACAAGGCGTGACCCTGATCGGCCTGGACGAAGGCGCCAAGCTGTCGGGCCTGCAACGCATTGTCGAAAACGACGCGAATGCCGCAGAGGGCGATGCCGAGACACCGACGGACGACAGCACCCCTGCAGCGGAATAAGTGATGGGGCGCGCTTTCAATTTTTCGGCGGGTCCGGCCGTTATGCCCGAGGCTGTGTTGCAACAAGCTGCAGCAGAAATGCTCGACTGGCACGGCTCGGGAATGAGCGTGATGGAGATGAGCCACCGCGGCAAAGAGTTCATCAGCATTTACGAGCAGGCCGAAGCGGACCTGCGCGAGTTGCTGGCGGTGCCTGCCCACTTCAAGATTTTGTTCTTGCAAGGCGGCGGTCTGGGCGAAAACGCCATCGTGCCGCTGAACCTGTCGCAAGGCGGGGCCATGGACTTTGTGCTCACGGGCAGTTGGAGCCAAAAGTCGGTCAAGGAAGCAGGCAAATACGGCACGGCTCGCGTGGCCGCCACGGCGCAAGCCGACGGCTTTACCAGCCTGCCCGCGCCAGCCACATGGCAAATCGGCGCAGACAGCCGCTATGTGCACATTTGCAGCAATGAAACCATTCATGGTGTGGAGTTTCACGAGCTGCCGGACCTGAAAGCCATGGGCTGCGACGCCCCTTTGGTGGTGGATTTTTCTTCGCATGTGGCTTCGCGCTCGGTCGATTGGTCACGCGTGGGCCTGGCCTTTGGTGGCGCGCAAAAGAACCTCGGACCCGCTGGCCTGACCCTGGTGATCGTGCGCGAAGACCTGATCGGTCACGCCCTGCCGCATTGCCCCAGCGCTTTTGATTACAAGCTGGTGGCCGATAACCAGTCGATGTACAACACACCACCCACCTACAGCATTTACATTGCGGGGCTGGTGTTTCAGTGGCTGAAAAAAAATGGCGGCATCGCAGCCATGGAGCAGCGCAACATCGCCAAAGCACAGCTGCTTTACGACTTTCTCGACAGCTCCAGCTTGTTTGAAAACCGTGTGGCCAAAGACTGCCGCTCGCGCATGAACGTGCCCTTTTTCTTGCGCGACGAATCGCGCAATGATGCTTTCCTAACCGGGGCCAAAGCGGCCAACTTGCTGCAACTCAAAGGCCACAAATCGGTGGGTGGCATGCGCGCCAGCATTTACAACGCCATGCCCCTCGAAGGCGTGCAGGCGCTGGTGGCCTTCATGCGCGAATTTGAAAAAACACAGGCCTGAAGCCCGAGCAACAGGCCGCCAGAAAGAACACGAGACATGAGCCAACAACCCATTCAGTCGGACGCCTTGGGCGCTTTGCGTGTGCAAATTGATGCGCTGGACAAACAACTGCTGAGCCTGCTGAACCAACGCGCCCATGTGGCCGAACAAGTCGGCGAGATCAAGCGCGCCGAAGGCTCACCCTTTTTTCGCCCTGACCGCGTAGCCCAGGTCATCGACAAGATCACCAACGCCAACCCTGGCCCCCTGAAAAACGAACACATCGCCTCGATTTGGCGCGAGATCATGTCAGCCTGCTTGGCGCTCGAAGCGCCCCAGCGCGTGGCGGTGCTCGGGCCCCAAGGCACGTTTTGTGAACAAGCCGCCATCGAGTTTTTTGGCAGCGCGGCCAACCTGATTTACTGCGCCAACTTCGACGAAGTCTTCCACGCCACCGCTGCAGGCTCCGCTCAATATGGCGTAGTGGGCATGGAAAACTCCACCGAAGGCGTGGTGGCCCGCTCGCTCGACTTGTTCTTGCGTTCGCCCGTGCATGTGGTGGGCGAGGTCAGCCTGCAGGTGCGCTTCAATTTGCTGCGCCAACTCAATTCAGACGCGGGCATCGAGGTCGTGATGGCCCACCCCCAAGCGCTGGCCCAATGCCAAGGCTGGCTGTCCAAACACCTGCCACACGTCGAGCGCCGCGCCGTGTCGAGCAACGCCGAAGGTGCGCGCTTGGCCGCCACCAACCCAGCCTGGGCAGCCTTGGCCAGCGAACGCGCCGCCAGCCAGTTTGGCCTGCACATCGTGCACCACGCCATTCAGGACGAAGCCTTCAACCGCACCCGATTTGCCGTGATTGCATTGCCACAAACCCTGGCCACGCCACCGGCGTCTGGCAAGGACTGCACCAGCTTGGTGGTGTCGGTGCCCAACCGCCCGGGTGCCGTGCACGATTTGCTGGTGCCGCTCAAGAACAACGGGGTGTCCATGACCCGCTTTGAGTCGCGCCCCGCCAAATCGGGCCAGTGGGAGTATTACTTCTACATCGACCTGCAAGGCCACATCAGCGAGCCGCATGTGGCTGCCGCTTTGCAAGAGTTGCAAGGCTTGTGCGCGTTTTACAAGGTGCTGGGTTCATACCCCGTGCCTGAATGACCCCCGAGTGAGCGCACAGTGAAATTTCAACGCCTGGCCCTGATTGGCTGCGGCCTGATGGGCGGCTCGTTCGCGCTCGCGCTGCGCCAAGCGGGCCTGGTGCAGCACATCACCGGTTTCAGCGCTTCCGAAAACACACGCCAACGCGCGCTGGAACTGAAGGTCATCGACCAAGCTTGCAACAGTGTGGCCGAGGCGGTGCAGGATGCCGATTTGGTCTTGCTGGCGGTGCCTGTGGGTGCCATGCAAAGCAGCTTTGCCGCCATGCGCGATGCGCTGGCACCGCAGGCCCTGCTGATGGATGTGGGCTCCACCAAATGCGATGTGATCGCCGCGGCACAAACCCACCTGGGCGACCGCCTGAACTGCTTTATGCCTGCCCACCCGATTGCGGGCAAAGAGGTGGCGGGCATCGAGCATGCCGAAGCCACGCTCTACCAAGCGCGCCGCACCATCCTCACGCCCCTGACACAAAACAGCATCCGCCAAATCAAAATGGCGAGCGAAGTCTGGACCGCCATCGGCAGCCATGTGAGCCAGATGACGCCCGAAGCGCACGACGCCACCTTTGCCGCTGTCAGCCACCTGCCGCACCTGCTGGCTTTTGCCGCGGTCAATGCCCTCACCGCACAGCCGCAAGGCGCTGCGTTTTTGGAGATGGCGGGCCCGGGCTTTCGGGATTTTTCGCGCATCGCCGCCAGTGATCCCGCCGTCTGGCGCGACATCCTGAGCGCCAACCAAGCCGAAGTACTGGCCCAAATGGCTCACTTTCGCAGCGCACTCGACGCATTTGAAAATGCCCTGAAACAGGGCGACACCGCTGCGCTGCAACAACTGATTCAACAAGCCAGCGATGTGCGCTCGGCTTGGTCATTGCAAGCGGGCAACGCTTGCCACACTGCTGCCGAAGACTGACCCATGTTCTCCACCGCTTTCCTCGACATTCCTGCGCTGCAAGGCGCATCCGGCACCGTCACCCTGCCCGGCTCCAAAAGCATTTCGAACCGCGTGCTGCTGCTCTCTGCACTGTGCCAAGGCACCACGGTGGTCCATGACCTGCTGGATTCGGACGACACCCGCGTGATGCTGGCCGCCCTGCGGCAACTGGGCTGCGGCGTCGATGTCTCGGGCACCACCGTGACCATCACCGGTCTGGGCGGCCGCGTCTGGCCTGCTGAAGCGATCGAGTTTTTCATGGGCAACGCCGGCACGGCCATGCGCCCGCTCACGGCGGCGCTGGCGGTTCAAGGCGGCGACTTCACCCTCAAGGGCGTGCCGCGCATGCACGAGCGCCCGATTGGCGACTTGGTTGACGCGCTGCGCGAGCTGGGCTGCGCCATCGACTACCTGGGCAACGAGGGCTACCCGCCTCTGCGCGTGGGCCAGCCCCAATTGCAACTGGACAAACCCATCCCCGTACGCGGCGATGTGTCCAGCCAGTTCCTGACTGCCTTGCTGATGGCGCTGCCATTGGCAGCGCAAAACCGCGCAATCATCATCGAAGTGGTGGGCGAACTCATCAGCAAGCCCTACATTGAGATCACGCTCAACCTGCTGGCGCGCTACGGCATCGCGGTCGAACGCCAAGGCTGGGAGCGCTTTGTGATCCCGGCGGGCAGCCGCTACCAATCGCCGGGCAGCATCCACGTCGAGGCCGATGCCTCGTCGGCCAGCTACTTCATCGCACTGGGCGCCATCACCGCAGGTGATCCATCCAAAGGCTCCGAAGGCAACGGCATCCGCATCCAGGGCGTGGGTGCCGACTCTATCCAGGGTGACATCCGCTTCATGGACGCCGCCGCCCAAATGGGCGCCAAGATCACCAGCGGCCCAAACTGGCTCGAAATCCAGCGCGGGGCCTGGCCACTCAAAGGCATCACGCTCGACTGCAACCACATCCCCGACGCGGCCATGACCCTGGCCGTGATGGCGCTGTATGCCGACGGCCCCACCACCCTGCGCAACATCGCCAGCTGGCGCGTGAAGGAAACCGACCGCATTGCGGCCATGGCTGCCGAAAGCCGCAAACTGGGTGCCACTGTCGAAGAAGGCCCGGATTGGATCACCATCCACCCCCTGCCCGCCGGAAAATGGCAACGCGCCAGCATCCACACCTACGACGACCACCGCGTGGCCATGTGTTTCTCCCTGGCCGCCTTCAACGCCGACCAGGTACCCGTGCGCATCGAAGACCCCAAATGCGTGGCCAAAACCTTTCCCGATTACTTCGAGGCCCTGTTCTCGGTGGCGCACACAGCGGCCGCGAACATTCCGGTGATCTGTATCGACGGCCCCACGGCCTCGGGCAAAGGCACACTGGCCAGCCGTGTGGCCGCTGCTTTGGGCTACCACTACCTGGACTCGGGCGCGCTCTACCGCGTCACGGCCCACGCTGCTTTGCAAGCAGGCCTCACGCTGGAAGCCACCGATGAAGCCGCGATTGCCAAGCTGGCCCGCAGCCTGCCCGTGCGCTTTGAGGGCGAGCAGGTGCTGCTGAACAACGTGGACGTGACCGATGCCATCCGCAGCGAACAAGGCGGCATGAACGCCTCCAAAGTGTCTGTTTTGCCTGCAGTGCGCGAGGCCCTGGTCGATCTGCAGCACAGCTTTCAGCGCCTGCCGGGCCTCTTGGCCGATGGCCGCGACATGGGCACGGTGATCTTTCCCAATGCCCCTTTGAAGGTGTTTTTGACCGCCAGCGCGGCACAAAGGGCCGAAAGACGGCATAAGCAATTGATTTTGAAGGGTTTTTCGGCTAATATCGACTCTCTACGCGTTGACTTGGAAGCGCGCGACGCCCGGGACATGTCCCGCTGCGCAGCGCCTCTCAAGCCCGCACAAGATGCCTTGCAACTGGACAACTCGTCTTTGACCATCGAAGCCTCGGTGGAACAAGTGATGGTCTGGTGGCAAAGCAGGCAGGTTTTCGGTTGATCGACAGAAGTTGATCTGCTGACAACAGCCACCCCAGCCCACCTTGTGGGCTGACCTGAAGTTCCACCCGGCTCTCATCGTGCAGCTTGCACACTGGCCAGGTGGTTTTTTAAAAACCAACCGCGGTTCACACCGCAAAACCAATCGCCACTGTCAGCTCCTGGAAACGACGCATGTCGCGCTCGTCAGTCCTGTACCTGTGGATGAGGAAATCACATGTCTGAATCATTTGCCGCCCTGTTCGAAGAATCTCTGACGCGCACCGAAATGCGCCCAGGTGAAGTCATCACCGCTGAAGTCGTGCGCATCGAGCACAACTTTGTGGTGGTCAACGCTGGTCTCAAGTCCGAGTCCTACGTTCCCCTCGAAGAATTCAAGAACGACCAGGGTGAAGTCGAAGTCCAAGTGGGTGACTTCGTTTCTGTGGCCATCGGCTCCATCGAAAACGGCTACGGCGACACCATCTTGTCGCGTGACACCGCCAAGCGTTTGGCTTCGTGGATGTCTTTGGAAAAAGCCCTGGAATCCGGCGAGTTCGTCACTGGCGTGACCAGCGGCAAAGTCAAGGGTGGCCTGACTGTTTTGGTCAACGGCATCCGCGCTTTCTTGCCCGGCTCTTTGGTCGACACACGTCCCACCAAAGACCTGTCACCCTATGAGAACAAGACCCTGGAATTCAAGGTCATCAAGCTCGACCGCAAGCGCAACAACGTTGTGTTGTCACGCCGCGCTGTGGTGGAAGCCTCCATGGGCGAAGAGCGAGCCAAGCTGATGGAAACATTGCGCGAAGGCTCCATCGTTCACGGTGTGGTCAAGAACATCACCGAATACGGTGCGTTCGTGGACCTGGGCGGCATCGACGGCCTGTTGCACATCACCGACATGGCATGGCGCCGTGTCCGTCACCCATCCGAAGTGGTCACGGCCGGTCAGGAAATCACCGCCAAGATCCTCAAGTTCGACACCGAGAAAAACCGCGTGTCCTTGGGCCTCAAGCAAATGGGCGACGACCCATGGATGGGCGTGAACCGCCGCTACCCACAAAGCACGCGCATGTTCGGCAAGATCACCAACATCGCCGACTACGGCGCGTTTGTGGAACTCGAGCCAGGCATCGAAGGCTTGGTGCACGTCTCCGAAATGGACTGGACCAACAAGAACGTGGCTCCTTCCAAGATCGTTGCTTTGGGTGACGAAGTCGAAGTCATGGTCCTCGAGATCGACGAAGACAAGCGCCGCATCAGCTTGGGCATGAAGCAGTGCCGTGCCAACCCATGGCAAGAGTTTGCTCAGAACACCAAGCGCGGCGACCGCGTCAAGGGCCCGATCAAGTCGATCACCGACTTCGGCGTGTTCGTGGGCCTGGCTGCCGGCATCGACGGTTTGGTGCACTTGTCTGACTTGTCTTGGAACGAAACCGGCGAAAACGCCGTGCGCGAATTCAAGAAGGGTCAAGAAGTTGAGGCTTTGGTCTTGGCTGTGGACGTGGACCGCGAGCGCATCAGCTTGGGCATCAAACAGCTCGACTCCGATCCTTTCACCA
>JBIKQY010000100.1:0-7840 GCA_044349465.1 Limnohabitans sp.
CAGTTGGTTTTCTTGATGGTGGCGGTCAGCTTGCGCAGGGCCTGGCTCATCAAACGGGCTTGCAGGCCGGGCAGGCTGTCGCCCATGTCGCCTTCGATTTCGGCCTTGGGCGTCAGCGCCGCCACCGAGTCGATGACGACCAAATCGACCGCGCCGGAACGCACCAGGCTGTCCACGATTTCCAGGGCTTGCTCGCCCGTGTCAGGCTGGCTGACCAGCAGCTCTTGCAGGTTGACGCCCAGGTTTTGGGCGTACTGCACGTCCAGCGCGTGTTCGGCGTCCACAAAGGCGCAGGTGCCGCCCAGGCGCTGCATTTCGGAAATGACTTGCAGGGTCAGGGTGGTTTTGCCGGAAGACTCTGGGCCGTAGATCTCGATCACGCGGCCGCGGGGCAAACCACCCACACCCAGCGCGATGTCCAGGCCCAAAGAGCCGGTGGAGACCACCTGGATGTCAGCGATCACTTCGCCTTCACCCAGGCGCATGATGGTGCCCTTGCCGAATTGTTTTTCAATCTGCGCCAGCGCGGCTTGCAGGGCTTTGGACTTTTCGCTGTTGTCGTCGCTCATGGAAATCTCCTTGAATATCAATGGGTTGGGGCACCTGGCTCAGCAGCAATGCGCTGTTTACTGGATGCGTGAACAGTACTGTAAACGAACTGTACAAAGCTTGAAAGCATATTTTTGGTCAGTTTGCCTTATCATTTAAAAATGATTGAACAACCCCTTTCAGGGTCCGTCACAGGCCCTTCTCTGCACGATGACCGCTGGCGCGAAACCCACCTGGGTCGCTTGCTGGGCCACGCCATGCGCCGCTTTGACGAACGGGTGCTGCACCTGATGGCAGGCAACGAGGGCGTGCCTTTGGCGCTGGCCAACCTGGCTGCGCGTGACCAAATCAGCGCCGCACATGTGCACATCACACGCCATCTGGCGTTGGAAGGCTCGCGCCTGACCGATTTGGCGCGAGCTGCAGGCATGAGCAAGCAGGCCATGGGCGATCTGGTCGATCAATGTGCCGCCTGGGGCCTGGTGCGGCGCGAAGCCGACCCGCAAGACGCCCGTGCCCGGCGTGTGGTGTTCACCCCCGTGGGTCTGGCCTGGCTGCAAGCCTTCAAGGACGCTGTGGCCCAGGCCGAGATCGAGTTCCGCGAGGCGGTGGGCAAGGACGTGGCCACCGTGGTGGCACTGGGGCTGGAGGCCTATGCCCATTGAGCCGCCACAAGGCACACGTCAGCACACGTCAGCACACATTCAGCACCATGCACTATGGTCCTGACACTAGAATCACACAGCCCGTGCGCCCAAGCACAACGGGTGCCTCACGCCACAAAAACAGGAGACAAGCATGCGCATTCTGATTGCCGAAGACGACCAGGTCCTTGCCGATGGTTTGTTGCGCACCTTGCGCAGCGCAGGGGCCGCAGTGGACCACGTGGCCAGCGGCAGCGAGGCCGATGCGGCCTTGATGACCAATAACGAATTCGATTTGCTGATCCTGGATTTGGGCCTGCCCAAAATGCATGGCCTGGAAGTGCTCAAGCGCTTGCGTGCGCGTGGCTCGACATTGCCTGTGCTGATTTTGACGGCGGCTGACAGCGTGGAAGAACGCGTCAAAGGGCTGGATTACGGGGCGGACGACTACATGGCCAAGCCCTTCAGCCTGCAAGAACTGGAAGCCCGAGTGCGCGCCCTCACCCGCCGGGGCATGGGTGGTGCCACTTCGCAGATCAAACACGGGCCCTTGATTTACGACCAGTCCGGCCGCGTCGCCACCATTGACGGCAAAATGGTCGAGCTGTCGGCCCGCGAATTGGGCTTGCTCGAAGTGCTGCTGCAGCGCACCGGCCGCCTGGTCAGCAAGGACCAGCTGGTCGAGCGTTTGTGCGAATGGGGCGAAGAGGTCAGCAACAACGCGATCGAGGTGTACATCCACCGTTTGCGCAAGAAAATCGAAAAAGGCCCCATCCGCATCGCCACCGTGCGGGGGCTGGGTTACTGCCTCGAAAAAATCCCCGGTTAACCCTGCACGCATCGCATGCCACCGTCCCTTTAAACCATGAAATCCAAGGGCTGGAACATGCGGGTTTTCAAACGCGAGCAGCGCTCGCTGTTTGGCGAAATCCTGGACTGGATGCTCACGCCACTGCTTTTGCTGTGGCCCATCAGTCTGGCGCTGACCTGGCTGGTGGCGCAAGGTCTGGCCAACAAGCCTTTTGACCGGGCCTTGGTCTACAACGTGCAAGCGCTGGCCCAGCAGGTCAGGCTGGGGCCCGACAAGCGTGTGGAGTTCAGCCTGCCGCAACCGGCCAGCGAACTGCTGCGTGCCGACGAGACTGATCTGGTGTACTACCAGGTGACCGGCAGCTTGGGCGAGCACCTGAGCGGCGACCGCGAGCTGCCCCTGCCCAAGTCCGACGAGCCCAAGGGCGGTAGCTACGAGGTGCAAATCCGCGACGACGAAATGCGCGGCCTGGAAGTGCGGGTGGCCTACACCTGGATCCGGCTTGATGCCGAAGGCAAGCGTCCGGCCCTGGTGCAGGTGGCCGAGACGCGGGAAAAGCGCTCGGTCTTGGCCGCAGAAATCATCAAGGGCGTGATGCTGCCCCAGTTTGCCTTGTTGCCATTGGCGGTGCTGTTGGTGTGGCTGGCGCTGGTGCGTGGCATCAAACCGCTGTCTCAACTGGAAGAGCGCATCCGCGAGCGCAAACCCGATGACCTGAGCCCCTTGGACGATAAAGCCGTGCCCATGGAGGTGGCCCCTTTGGTGGTGTCGGTGAACGACTTGCTCGAGCGCTTGAAGGATTCCATCGTCACGCAAAAACGCTTTTTGGCCGATGCCGCGCACCAGCTCAAAACCCCCCTGGCGGGCTTGCGCATGCAGGCCGATCTGGCGCAACGCTCGGGCTCCAGCGAAGAAGACCTGAAAAAGTCCTTGCAACAAATTGGCCGCGCCAGTGTGCAGGCCACCCACACCGTCAACCAGCTGCTGTCACTGGCGCGCGCCGAAGGCGGTGGGGCCAACTTGCCCTTGCAATCGTGTGACATGGTGACGCTGGCCAGCGAGGTGCTGCAAGACTGCCTGCCACGCGCCATGGACAAGGGACTTGACTTGGGCTTTGAGGGTGTGGACGCAGGCACCCCCGGTGCGCACGTACAAGGCAACCCCACACTGCTCAAGGAGATGCTGCGCAACCTGGTGGAAAACGCGATCCATTACACACCGAGCACCCCTGAGCGCCAAGGCGTGATCACCCTGCGGGTGCTGGTGGACCCCTACAGCCGGGCCTTGGTCATCCAAGTGGAAGACAATGGCCCCGGCATTCCTTTGCCCGAGCGCGAGCTGGTGTTCCAGCCCTTTTACCGCGCCTTGGGCACCAACGTGGACGGCTCGGGCCTGGGCCTGCCCATCGTCAAGGAAATCGCCCAGCAGCACGAGGCCACGGTCAGCATCGATGCCACCCACCCAGGCCAGACGCCTCCCGGAGCCTGCTTCACTTTGCGCTTTGGGGTGAGCTGAGCCACCCTGCGCAGGCCCATCGATCAGGCCGGCGCGCTCATGTTCAGCTGCAAGCGCTCACGCGCCATCACGCGGGCCACGGCAGGCTCGGCCGCGACCTTCTGCACAAAGTCCCACAAGTCGGGGTGCGCCTCGGGTGCGATGCCCGCGATGGTGCCCCAGCGCGTGAGCGTGAGGCTGTAGGCGTCAAGCGGGCCAAAGCGATCCCCGCTGAGCCAGCTTTGGCCTTTGGCTGCGGCTGCTTGGACCAGGCCTTGCAACTCAGCCAACATGCCGCGAAACAGTTGCGTGTTGTAAGGCTTGAGCGCCGCCTGCACTTCGGGTTGGTCCGTGAACTTTTGCGGCATGAAGATGTGCGTAAAGGTCGGGTGCACCGTGTTGTTCATCCAGGCCAGGGTGGACAGCGCCTGTGCGCGGGCCATGGGCTCGGTGGGCAAAAAGCCCATCTGCGGAAAAATTTGATCGAGGTGCAGCACGATGGCCAAAATTTGCGTGATCGGCTGACCCGCATTCACCAGCACGGGCACCTGGCCGCGCGGGTTGATGGCTTGGTAGTCGGCGCTGTTTTGCTCGCCTTTGTGCAACTTGACCATGCTGGGCTCGAACTCGGCCTCACTCATCTCGAGCAGCACATGGGGCACAAAAGAGCAGGCACCTGGGGCAAAGTAAAGCTTCAGACTCATGGGATTCATCTCCGGAAAAAACCATCATCGGGGAGCAGCCTGCGGGGGCGCAGAGGCGGCTGCGGGCAAAGCGGGCGCAGGGCTGGCGGTATCGGGGGCGCTGGCATCGGCAGCTGAAGGCAAGGCGTTGGCGTCTGGCAAAGCGGATGGGGAGGACGCAGCCGATGCAGCAGGCATGACCTCGAACTTCAGGGCTTCGGGCCGTACTTGCTGCTGCAGTCGCTCGGGTTCACGTTGCTGGTTGGGGCTATGGCCCCAGCGCGCAAAAGCGTCCCACTGCCATGCCAGCAAGGCGGCATTGAGCACCAGCAAAATGGCCAACCAATATTTCAACATCTTGCAAGGTTCCGTCAGATCAAGGGTCGTACGCTGATCTCGGCGCTGTGGATGTCCTGCACGCCAAGCTCGGTTTGCAATCGTAACGCACCGCCAGGCCCCACCCCCCGTGCCAAGCCTTGCTGGCCATCGCTGGTGTGCACGCGCCTGCCGCGCAACACGTCACGCGCGGCAAATCGGCTTTGCAGCGGCGCAAAACCCAGGGCTTCAAAAGCCTTCAGGGTCTGGATCAGGGGCCATGCCACAGCCCCCAAAGCGGCGGGCGCGGTGAGTTCGGGCAGCAACTCGTTCAAGGCCGCTGGAGGCGTATTCAGCCCATCGGCTGCCCGGGGCCGGATGTTCAGGCCCACGCCCACCACCACCTGGCTGCGCCCACCCATGCTCGCCGCCTCAACCAATATGCCGCCGAGTTTGCGGTCCTGAAACCACAAATCGTTGGGCCACTTCAAACCCACGTCGGGGTGCAGGCTCTCGGCCAGGCTCAGACCCACGGCCAGGCTCAGGCCCGACCAGTCTTGTGGTGCCAGGGGCAAGCTGAGCGAAAACGTGAGGGAGTCGCCCGGCTCGCTTTGCCACACCCGCCCCATGCGGCCCCGGCCTGCGGTTTGGCTCTCGGCCACCAGCAAGGTGGGTTCGTGCTGGCCTGCACGGGCGCGGCGCATGAGTTCGCTGTTGGTGGAATCGATTTCGGGCAGGATTTCCACCGTGAAATCGGGCAAAAGCGGGAAAACCTGCTCCCAAATGGTTTCGGCAGGCCAGGGTGAATGGCGATCAGGTGGCGTCATCGCAGGAGTCATTTGTTGAGGCATTGTTCGCCAAGGGGGCCATCCAGTGAGGGCGTTCGACCCAGACTTTAACGCCAGATGGGCCTGAGGCTGCGCCTTGCCATGTCGGAGTCCAAATCGGGCAAAGAACGCTATCGAATTGGGGCTGTGGTGGTTTTGAAGATGGCCTGTCACCTGGCTGGTCAAGCAGAATTTGCCCCCTTGATGCGAGTAACAAACAAGACAAAGTCAGCGGGTTTTCCATTACATCCAAAGCATTCAATAAGCTTATATTGAAATGGTTAATTGAATGAAAAGACGGAGTGATAGATGAAATTTGGCGTTTTTTTTGCGGCATTGACCATGGTGTCTGCTCATGTTTTGGCTCAGTCAGGCAATGCACCCCCCGCATTCTTGGATGCCCAGGCCAGTGATCCTGTAACCATGGGGTGGATGGTGGGGTCACCGCCGCCGGCCAATCGGGTGATTCGTTTCGCCGATGGGAGCTACTTCAGATTCCCGCAAACGCGTTGGACTTTTTCCAACTACCGGCAACTGGTGCCTACGCGCCCTGTCGAGCGGGGCACGATGCCAGCGATCGCCCTGAAATCGGCTTTGCGGCCTGAACTGGAGGCCGTGCGGTTCAAAAAGCTCGACAGCGATGAGACGTTCAGCTTTGGCGACATGTATGCAAAAACCTATGCCGACGGCATTGTGGTGTTGCACCGTGGTCAGGTGGTGTATGAAAAATACTCGGGCGCTTTGAAGCCCGATGGCCAGCATGCTGTGGCTTCGCTGACCAAATCTTTTGTGGGCATTTTGGGTGCCAGCATGGTGGCAGACGGAACGCTGGACGAAAAAGCACCCGTGCGCCAATATTTGCCCGAACTCAAAGACGGTGGCTTTGGCGATGCCACGATTCGCCAGTTGCTGGACATGACAACAGGTCTTCAGTATTCGGAAAATTATGCCGACCCCAATGCGCAGGTTTGGAGCCATGTGCGTGCTGGGGGCGTGTTGCCCAAGCCGGCCAATTACACAGGCCCTCAGACCTTTTATGAGTTTTTGCTCACCGTGCAAAAAGAGGGTGAACACGGCAGGGCCTTTGCCTACAAAACCGTCAATTCGGACGTGATGGCTTGGGTGATTGCACGTGTCACAGGCAAGTCCATGAGTGAGATGTTCTCGGAACGCATCTGGCGAAAATTGGGCGTGGAGCACGATGCCTATTTCACCGTCGACTCGATTGGCACCGAATTTGCCGGGGGCGGTCTGAACACCAATTTGCGCGACATGGCCCGTTTTGGCGAAATGATGCGCAACAACGGCCGGGTGGGTTCGCAACAGGTGGTGCCAGAGGCGGTGGTGGCCGATATCGTCAAAGGTGCCAGCCCCGAGCAGTTCGCACAAGCGGGCTACCCGTGGTTAAAGGGTTGGTCCTACCGCAACATGTGGTGGATTTCGCACAACAGCCACGGCGCATACATGGCGCGGGGCATCCATGGGCAGTCGCTGTACATCGATCCCAAAGCCGAAATGGTGATTGCCCGTTTTGGCTCTCATCCCATCGCTTCAGGCAATGCCAACGATCCATTCACCTTGCCCGCTTTTGCGGCCATGGCCGATGCACTGATGAAGCGACCTTGAGGGCCTGCACAAGGTGTTGAGACTTCAGGGGCTGCGGCCCCTGTTTTTTTGACTCATCACGGCAGAGGGCGCCATGCCGAGGGAGAACGGCTCAGCGCTTCTTGGTGACCTTGACTGCTGACTTCTTTTTGGATTTGTCCTCGGTCTTGCGTTTGGCATCCGCTTTGGGCTTGGATTTTGCGTCGACCTTGGACTTGGGTTTGGCATCCGCTTTGGACTTGGCCTTCTTCTTTTTCTGGCTGGGGATGTCGGGCGTGTCTTCGCGGTCCTTGGGCGAGAGCAGCGTGCCCCGGCATTTTTTGGCACCACACCAGCAGGGGTACTCGGCCAGGAGTTCGGGGGTGTAGGGCTCGTCGATGATCAGGCCGTAGTCGTAATTGAGCTCTTCACCCGCAGGAATGTTGCGGATCGCCTTGATGAAAATCCGGTCATTGTCTTCATCGGCTTCGCAGTTGGGCGCGCAGCTGTGGTTGATCCAGCGCGATGAGTTGCCACCGTACAAGGCGTCGATCACCCGGTCTTCGTTCACATGGAAGTAAAACGTGTGGTTGGGGTCATTGGGGTCATGCGGGTGGCGGTCTTGCGCCTCGTCCCAGCTGATGACTTGGCCCACGTACTCGATCAGGGTCTCCCCCTCGGCGATGTCTTGCAAGGCAAACACGCCTTTGCCATGCACACCGGAGCGGCGGACCTGGATGCGCTTGCCGGATGCGGCGGGCGTTTTGCGGCGGGAGGGTGAAACAGGTGTTTTAGCCACGGCGTTTAAAAATTTGTTATGGTGAATTCATGTGGGCGTGCGCGTGAGCGCGTGCCTGGGCGCGTGCGCACACGCGAGACAACGGATTGTAATGACATGAAAACCCTGGTAATTGCAGAGAAGCCTTCGGTGGC
>JBIKQY010000101.1:0-7826 GCA_044349465.1 Limnohabitans sp.
TCCTTGAAGGACTTGACCGTGTTGCCCGACATCTTGACCGCGAGTTTGGCCCCAAAAGTGAGCACGCGGCCGCGGTATGCAGGCTCTTCAGGCACATAAAAAACCCAAGGCTCTGCCGCCTGAACCATGTCGCCAAACAAGCGGTCTGCCAATGCCCCATTGCCCTCCTCCGATCCCGCAAACTGCCAACCACTTTGGCGCAATCGGGCGACATGGAGCACTGCGATGTCCGCATACTTCTGGGGCACTTTGCCCGTCTCTTCGGGGTCGGCAGACCATCGATAACAGCGCAATCCGGCATCGGGTTGGTAGCGCTGTTGGAAATAGGCTCTTTTGCTGCCCTTCAAGAACAAGGGGCTGATGAACACCGTCGTCGGACTTTGATCGAAGACTTGGTCAATCCTGGACAGGTCCTCTTGGGCAAAAGGCCGGACCACCTGCAAATCGTCTTGCAGCATCAGCAGGTAATCGGCCTGCGACCCGTCCAAAGCGGCTTGCATGTTGTTGTAATAACCGCCATGGCGATCCTCGCCCACTGACTTCATGTGCAGCACGCGCTCACCCAGGCTTTGCAAATACGCCACGGTGTCAGGTTCATCGCTCCCGTCGTCATAGACCGTCCAGCCGATCCCGGGCATGTTGCGCTGCAAAGAGTCCACGCAATTTTTCAGGTAAGCACCCCGGTTGTAAGAAAAAATGGCAACGTCCAAGCGGGGTGATGTCATGTCGGCAATCCGTTCGTGTTCAAGCCCATGGCATTCAGGAAGGCAAGCATGTCATTGCGCTCTTGATCATCAGAGTAAGTGTCAGCCAACGTACGAATGGTCGTCATGGGCAAGTCAAACTGCCCGGCTTGGTCGATGGCCTGCACTTTGTCGAGCACACGTTGGGCGAATCCCGCAACGTCGCCGGAGGCCACTTCCTCAAAAATTTCGGGCCTCCAGTATTCCTTGGCACCCTGGCCTGTGTAACCGATCACTTGGTTGCCGCTGAGTGCGGCTTCCAGAGGGGGCAAGGGACAGCCTTCAAAATGGCTAAAAGCCATGAATATTTTTGACCGCTTGAGCAAAGACGCGACCTGATCCTCATTCATGCCATCGATGGGCACTATTTTCCAATGCGCGGGCAAATGGTGGCGCAGAAAAAACAAGACTTTGGACGAATGGTCAGCCAGCTTGCGCGGCATGTAAGTGATGATGTTTTCCTTGGTCTGGTCAGGCCAAAAGCGCTGCGCATCCACCGAATAATGAACACGCAGTATTTTGTTCTCGACCCCAGGAAACGCCAGCGCCACGCAGCGGCTGGCATCGTCTGAAATGGTCAATATGCACCGCGCCGATTGGTAAGCCCTATCGAGATCTGCAGGTTGTCCTTTGGTGATGTAGTAGCCGTTTTGCACATAGATGGCATAGCTCACTCCCATGTCAGCCAACTGGGTGCCGTATTTTCGTGCCCAGAGCTCAGGAATCACCAGCATGTGCTTTTGGGCGTCAAATACCCCCGTCACATCGGAAAAAGAAGGTTTGCCCATCCATCTGAGTTTGAAAAATGCCCTCTTCAAAGGCGCCTGAGAATCAAACCACCGGACTCGGAAAAACCAAGTGTTGGGGTGCATCACCGCAGCGGAAAACCCACTCAATTGACCTAATTTGTGAATCAATTCAGCTTGTCTGTAAATGACTTTGACCCCACCGATGGCTTTTTTGATGGCGGGACACAAAAAAATCAATTCCATGCTCACCCCTTTTTTTCTTGGGTGGCCAAGATGATCAGCCCCAAGAGCATGACCGACATGGCGCAGAAAAAGTACCGAAAGGCATTGCGCCCCAACGCATTGACCGTCAGACCGAACTCAAAGTAAAGCGCCACCAGCAGCATGCCCAACAAGGCGTAGGCGAAGGTCTTGGGCCCCTGCTTTTGACAAAGCCAAAAGCAGGCAAAAACACCCCCATACAAAGCCAGCACAGACAGCACACCGACCAAGCCGGACACCGCCGCATAGTGCAGCAGGTCATTTTCAAAAACAGGCGCAATGCCGGCAGGGACATTGAAGGGTTTCAAATGTTCTGCCAGCAAAGTCAATGCGCCCTCACCGGACCAACCCAGAATGGGTCGCTGCGCAAACAGCTTCAGGGCATACGACCACAACTCCAGGCGAATGCTGACGGACCAATCGGTCACCTGCCCTGTCTCGAACCAGAGATGGGCCTTGCCCCACACGCCTTCAAGCCGATCCCGAACCAACTCCTCAGGGGCCAGCCAAACGCCCTTGAGCACCAGGACCGAGATCAGCACCACCCCCAGGAATCGCCAAAACACCGGTTTACCCGCCGTGACGCGCCAAACAAACACCAACAAGACCATGATGATCGACAACCAGCCGCCCTTGGAGCCACTGAGTAAAGAGCCCCACACGCCCATGGCAGCCCCGCATGACAAGTAAACCCGCACCCAGAGCTGGTTTTTGGCTTGTTCGAAATACAACAACCCAAACAAGGCAATGCAGGCCAACACCACCGACAGATCCCCAAAAATGATGGGGTGGCTCATGGCCCCCGTGGCACGCCCCGTCAAAAGCACCAGGCTTTCATAACTGGCGTAAAGACCGGCCGTTACCGCACCTGTTGCCGCGCCCATCCACAAAACAGCAGCTTGCAAGCGGGCTTTCAGAACGCCATGCAACATCAAGGGAGACAACAAAAAGGGAATGAACGCCTCGTAATGGCCAGGCCTGTAGTCGTACCAAATTCCCAGGAAAATGCCCACCGCCACAAAAATGGCAAAGCCCAAGGCCATAAAGCGCACCGCAGGTCTGCACCAGACCGGGGCCAGATGGGTGCGCAAGTCCTTGCATGACCACAAACCCATGCCAGCCAAGCACAGGGTCAACAGCATGGGCCCACCCGTCATGACCAAGACCACAGACAGGCAGGCAAAAACCAAGCCGTTGCAAATGCGCTCACGCAGGGTCAACGAAGCCATGTCAATGCTCAACATGAGGTGTCCAACGCATCAAACCCATCCACCGACCCCACATGCGGCACAGGCGTTTGGGAGAGAACAACAAAGCCCGAAGTGGCAATGCCAAACCGGTGCTCCACAGCAAGCGGCGGCGCTGAACGAGGGCTTGCGCGAGCGTGCCGTGTTTGTGCTCAAAAATGAGCTTGGACTGGGCATGGTGGAATCCGCGCACATATTCGCTTTTCCAGGGCGCATGCCCTTTCACGGAACCCCGCGATCGATGCAAGGCCTGGATGGATGGCACCACCACCATGGGCAATCGGGCATTAAAAAGACGCAGACACAGGTCATCGTCTTCGTAATAGAGGAAGAAGCTTTCGTCAAAAAATCCGACAGTGGCAAACCGGTCCATGCGAAACAGCATGGCCGCACCACACACAAAACCGACACAAGCCGAACCATCGGCCGCCGGCCCACGAGATGCCCACAATGTGTTCGGCCAGCGGTAATTGACTTCAGCTTGGCCCTTGGCGCCCACCAGTTGGGGTGCCAGCAGTGCAGCTTCGGGCATCGCCTGCGCCACGTCCATGAGCCCCAACAAGGCCTCTTTTGAGATTTCACAGTCGGGGTTGAGCAAAAAAGCAAACGGCGTGCTGACCCTGGCCAATGCGCGGTTGTTGGCAGCGCCAAAGCCCAGGTTCAAGGGGTGAGACATCACTTGGGCATGAGGCCACAGGTCGCGGGCCTGCTCAGGGGTGCCATCGTTGCTGGCGTTGTCTGAAATGATGACGTGCGGGCAGTGTTGCAACAGGGCGTTCAGGCCTTCCAGGCAATGGGCACTGTGGTGGGTCACCACCACCACAGTCACATGGTCCAGACCGTGCATGGACGTGTTCAATGCGCCGCCGCCTGAATCTGCGCATCGGGCTTGACCGAGCGCAGCAGCGTCAGCATCTCGCCTTCGATGCGGTGCAACGCAGCGTGGGTCTGACCCTCAAAGCGCAAGACCAGCACCGGCGTGGTGTTGGAGGCGCGGATCAGGCCAAAGCCATCGGGCCAGTCCACACGCAAGCCGTCGATGGTGAAAACTTTGGCAGGTGCCTTGAAGGCATCGCCGGCCAGCCCCTGCAAGCTGCGGGTCACGCTGTGTGGCTCACCTTCGGCGCAGGCCACGTTCAGCTCGGGCGTGCTGAAGCTGGTGGGCAGGGCATTCAATACGGCGTTGGCATCGGGAGATTGGCTGACAATTTCGAGCAAGCGGCAACCGGCGTAGGTGCCGTCGTCAAAACCGTACCAGCGCTCTTTGAAGAAAATGTGGCCACTCATCTCGCCGCCCAGGGGGGCCTGGCCACCTGCGGCCTCAATCGCCCGCATTTGGGCCTTGATCAGGGAATGACCCGTCTTGTACATCAAGGGCTTGCCGCCTGCGGCCTCGATGGCCGGGGCCAAGCGCTGTGAGCATTTCACGTCAAACAAAATGGTGCCGCCCGGCACGCGGCTGAGCACGTCTTGTGCAAACAACTGCATCTGGCGGTCGGGGTAAATGTTGTTGCCGTCTTTCGTGACAATGCCCAATCGGTCGCCGTCGCCGTCAAAGGCCAGGCCCAATTCAGCCCCGCTGGTTTTCAGGGCCGCAATCAGGTCTTGCAGGTTTTCCGGCTTGCTCGGGTCGGGGTGGTGGTTGGGAAAGTTGCCGTCCACTTCGCTGAACAGCTCGATCACCTCGCAGCCCAGGGCGCGGAAGATGCCGGGGGCCGAAGCACCCGCGATGCCGTTGCCCGAATCGATCACGATTTTCATGGGTCGCGACAACTTCACGTCGCCAACGATACGCTGGGTGTAGTCGGCCAGCACGTCCAAGTGCGTCACGCTGCCGCCGCCTTGCAGTTGCCAAGTCTCGGTCTCCATCATCTGGCGCAAAGCCTGGATTTCGTCGCCGTAAATGGCGCGACCGCCCAGCACCATCTTGAAGCCGTTGTAGTCCTTGGGGTTGTGGCTGCCCGTCACCTGAATGCCGCTTTGGCAAGCGGTGTTGGCCGCAAAGTACAGCATGGGCGTGGTGGCCAAGCCGATGTCGATGACCTGGATGCCTGCGGCCACCAGACCACGTATCAGCGCGGTCGACAAACTGGGGCCACTCAGGCGGCCATCACGCCCCACGGCCACTGTGCTCTGGCCTTCGGCCATGGCTCGGGTGCCAAAGGCCTTGCCCAGGCCTTCGGCCACTTGTTCATTCAAGGTCGACGGCACCACGCCGCGGATGTCGTAGGCTTTGAAGATCGTAGATGTGACTTGCATGGCGTCTGGGATTGGTCTGGGTAGGAGAGGCTCCAGCTTGGCCGCTGGGAAGGTGAGCGCCTTGTATTGTAGGTGCTGAGGCCCGCCCACCAGCCGAAATCACGGGTCCGAAAACGGCACATTCCTAGCGTCCGGACAGGGCCATTTATGGCTAACATGCCCTTCATGAAACGCCCTCAGCAGCCTCCCCCACAAGTTCGGCCCGAATTGGCAAAAGGCTTATCCTCGGAGCGCTGCTACCAGGCCATGTCTGAAAGAGATGCCGCCTGGGACGGTCTTTTTTTCACCGGCGTCACGTCCACCGGTATTTATTGCCGCCCGGTCTGCCGGGTGAAACTGCCGCGTGCCACGAATTGCCAATTTTTTGAAACGGCAGCGCAAGCCGAGTCCCATGGCTTCAGACCTTGTTTGCGCTGCCGCCCGGAGATGGCCCCCGCGCGGCGCTACTGGTCCACCACCGATGCGCAGGCCCTTGTGGCCGAATTCGCGGCCCAGCAACTGCACATGGCCATCGACCATGGCCGCAAACCACCCACCCTGAGCGCCTTGGCAGCACAGCTGGGCGTGAGCGACCGGCACCTGCGCCGCATGTTCACCCTGCATTGGCAAGTCTCGCCGCTGCAATACCTGCAAACCCAACGCCTGCTGCGAGCCAAACAGTGGTTGCACGACAGTCCGATGTCTGTGGCCCAGGTGGCCCAAGCCAGCGGATTCGGCTCGGCCCGGCGCATGTATGCGGCGTTTTCAAACCATTACCGACTCAGCCCGGGACAACTTCGCCCGGCCCGCACGCAAGGCCAGGCGGCATCCGTTAGCGGCACGCCATTGGCGCTGGTGCTGCACTACCGGCCACCGTGCCAGATCGCGCAGCTGTGGCAGTTTTTCAAAAACCGTTCGCTGGAGGGCATGGAGAGCTGGAGCGGCGAAGGCCCGCAAGCCGAGTTGCGCCGCACCGTACGCTGGCCCCATGGCGCAAATGTGATCAGCGGCTGGCTGGCGGTCCGCTGGGACAGCGTGCGCCCTTGGGTCCATCTTCGCGTCAGCCCCAACTTGCTGCCCGTGCTGCCCGCTCTGGTGGCGCAGGTGCGGGACTGGCTGGACCTGGATGCCGAGCCCGCCGCCATCGCGCAGGTGCTTGAGCCCGCATTTCCACACGCCGTGGGTCAGCGTTTGCCGGGGGGCCTGGATGGTTTCGAGCTGGCCGTGCGCGCCATTTTGGGTCAGCAAATCACCGTCAAGGCCGCACGCACGCTGGGGCAGCGCTTGGTCCAAGCGTTGGGCACGCATTGCGAAACGCCTTGGCCTGGCCTGAACAGGACCTTTCCCAGCCCAGCGTGCCTGGCGCTGGAGGAAAACGCCGCGCTCATGGGCAGCCTGGGGGTGGTGCGCCAACGGCAAAAAGCCATTCAGGCCCTGGCGCGGGCGGTTGAATCCGGTGCACTCCAGCTCAATCCCCAAGCCCCACTGGAGGCCACTTTGCAGGCGCTGATGGCCTTGCCCGGCATCGGCCCCTGGACGGCGCAGTACATCGCGATGCGCGCTTTGCGCTGGCTGGATGCCTGGCCGGTGCAGGATGTGGCCTTGCAAACCGCCTTGGGCGTGCGTCAAGACGCTCGCCCCACGCAGGCATTGGAACAACTCGGGCAGCAGTGGCGACCTTTTCGCAGCTACGCCCTGATTGCGGCTTGGCAAAGCCTGTCATCCTCACCCCACACCCCGCCATGAAAACCATCTTTACTCAAACACTGAACAGCCATTTGGGGCCCATGATCCTGGCCGCATCGCCGCAAGGCCTGTGCGGCGTTTGGTTTGAAGGCCAGCGCCATGGTCCGACCAAGGCCCGAATGCAAAGCTGGACGACCAACAGCGCGCACACGCTGCTGCAAAGCGCCTCCCAACAACTGCTGGCCTACTTTGCAGGCGAATTGACATCGTTTGACGTGCCTTTGGACCTGTCGGCAGGCACGCCCTTTCAACAATCGGTCTGGCGCGTTTTGAGCACCATCCCGTCGGGCGCGGATCAAAGCTATGGCGATGTGGCCCGTCAATTGAACAACCCCCAGGCCGTTCGTGCCGTCGGCGCGGCGGTGGGACGCAACCCGCTGAGTATCATCGTGCCGTGCCACCGCGTCCTGGGTGCCGGTGGCCAACTCACGGGTTATGCAGGCGGGTTGTGGCGCAAACAGGCGCTGCTCAAACTGGAAGGCCACCCACTCGCCCTGACATCGACTGCTCCCCTCTTTCCTGAATGACTTCTTCTCACGCCAAAGGCTGGCTGGCCGACTTTCTAATCCTGGCCGCCATCTGGGGCTCGTCCTTTTTGTTCATGCGCATCGCGGCCGTCGAATTGGGGCCCCTGCCCACGGCCGCCATCCGGGTGGCCATTGCCGCGGCTTTTTTGCTGCCGATCATGCTGGCCAAAGGACACTGGGCGCAATTGCGCCAGCACTGGAAGCCGGTGCTCTTTGTCGGGGCACTCAACAGCGGCGTCCCCTTTGCCTTGTATGCCTTTGCCGTCCTGCACATCACGACCGGTTTTTCCTCCATCCTGAACGCGACGGTGCCCT
>JBIKQY010000102.1:0-7797 GCA_044349465.1 Limnohabitans sp.
ATGACGGTGTCAGCCGCTTCTTCCACGCTTTGGGGTGGCTTGCCTTCGCTTTTGCAGTGCCCCGGCAGGTCAATGGCCAGCACGTTCCAGCCGTGGTGCGCCATGTAGCGGGTTTGCAAAATCCAGACGCTGTGGTCGTTGAGCACGCCGTGGATGAACACGGCGGTGGGCTGCGCGGGGTTGAAGGGCTTGCCGCCGGTGTAGGCGTAGAGCGTGTGGGTGAGCAGTGGTATGTGCATGGTGGGTGGCAGTTCAAAGGTCCGGGATCAGGCGTTTGCCCATGCTGACGACCTGGTCGTCGCGGTAACCCAGCGATTCGTAAAAAGCCAGCACTTGGGCGTTGCTGGCACGCACTTGCAAATTGATTTTGGGGCAGCCCGAGGCCTGCAACAGGGCTTCGCCGTGCTGCATCATGGCCTTGGCGCGGCCTTGTCTTTGGTGGTCCGGCGAGACGGCCAGGTAGTTCACCCAACCACGATGGCCTTCGTAGCCGAACATGGCGCTGGCCATCAAGCGGCCCTGCACTTCACCCACCAAAAACAGGTCTGGGCGCACTTGCAGCTTGCGGGCGATGTCCTTGTAGGGATCGTTCCAGGGGCGTGTCAGGTCACAGCTTTGCCACAAAGCCACCACGGCGGCTTGGTCGGAAGTTTGGTAGGCGCGAATCTGCATGGCGATCAGGCCTTTTCTGCAGCTTTGAGGGCTTTTTTCAGGTCGTCGATCAGGTCGGCCGGGTCTTCGAGGCCAATCGACAAGCGGATGGTGCCGGGGCCGATGCCGCCTGCGGCCAGTGCTTCGTCCGTCATGCGGAAGTGCGTGGTACTGGCCGGGTGGATCACCAGGCTGCGACAGTCGCCCACATTGGCCAGGTGGCTGAAGACCTTCAGGGTTTCGATGAACTTTTGGCCTTGGGCGCGGCTGCCTTTGATGTCGAAGCTGAACACCGAGCCCGCGCCGCGTGGCAAAAGTTTTTGTGCCAAAGCGTGCGAAGGGTGGCTCTCCAGCAGGGGGTGGCCCACGCGGCTGACCAGTGGGTGCGCCGCCAAAAACTCGACCACTTTGGCCGTGTTCTCCATGTGCCGGGCCATGCGCAGCGGCAGGGTCTCGATGCCTTGCAAAATCAGCCAGGCGGTGTGTGGGCTCATGCAGGCGCCAAAGTCACGCAAGCCCTCGCGCCGGGCCCGCAACAAAAAGGCACCCACCGTGCTTTCTTCGCTGAACACCATGTTGTGAAAGCCTTCGTAGGCTTGGCTCAGCTCGGCAAACTTGCCCGATTTGTCCCAGTCAAAACTGCCGCCATCGACCACCACACCGCCCACCACCGTGCCATGGCCCGACAAAAACTTGGTGGCCGAGTGGTAAACAAGATCGGCCCCGTGGTCAAAAGGCTTGATCAGCCAGGGCGAGGTGAGGGTGGAATCGACCAGCAGCGGCACGCCCGCCTCGTGCGCAATGGCGCTTACCGCTTCGATGTCCAGCACGTCCATGCCGGGGTTGCCCACGGTTTCGCCAAAAAAGAGTTTGGTGTCGGGCTGCACGGCGGCGCGCCAAGCGTCCAGGTCGCCCGGTTTGACGAAGGTGGTGCGGATGCCAAAACGGCTCAGGGTGTAGTGCAGCAGGTTGTGTGAGCCGCCGTACAAAGCGCTGGATGCCACGATGTGCGAACCCGCCCCCATGAGGGTGGCAATGGCCAGGTGCAAAGCCGCCTGGCCGCTGGCGGTGGTGATGGCGCCGATACCGCCCTCCAAAGCCGAGATGCGCTGCTCCAGCACCGCGTTGGTCGGGTTGCTGATCCTGCTGTACACATGGCCTGGGCGTTCGAGGTTGAAGAGGGCGGCGGCTTGGTCGCTGGATTCAAAAACGAAAGAGGTGGTCAGGTGGATGGGCACCGCCCGCGCACCGGTGGTGGGGTCGGGGGCTGCGCCTGCGTGCAGGGCCAAAGTGTCAAAACCGGGATCGCTGTAACCAGCCATGAGAGTCTCCGAAAAAAGAAAAGGCCAGCGTGTGCGAATCGCTGTGCACGGCGCACATTGTGGGCTATATTAATTCTTCACAAGTCACACATTGGCAAGAGGAGAGACACCATGAAAGTCAGCGATATTTTGCGCGTCAAGGGCAGCACCTTGTTCACGGTCAAGCCCGATGAGCTTTTGGCCAGTGCCTTGAATGCCATGGCGGAGAAAGACATTGGCTCTTTGGTGGTCATGTCGCATGGCCAGCTGGCGGGCATGTTGACTTTCCGCGAGGCCATTCAGCAAGTGGTCAAAAACGGTGGCCAGGTGGGGCAGACCACGGTGCTCGAGGCCATGGACGCCCAACCGATGACCTGCAGCAGTGACACCGATCTGGACGAAGTGCGCCGCATCATGCTTGAGCGCCATGCCCGTTACATGCCCATCATGGACGGGGCCGTACTGATGGGGGTGATCAGTTTTTACGATGTGGCCAAAGCCGTGGTTGACAGCCAGGACTTCGAAAACAAGATGCTCAAGGCCTACATCCGCGACTGGCCGGGTCAAGAAACTACCACCACGCCCGGCTGATCCGTTTTGCCTCTTGCCCCTTTCAGGCAAGAGGCAAATACAAGCTGCTGCGGGGGTCAAAGTTCATTCAAGCCTGCTGTCGACTCGATAGCAGGCTTTTTTAATCATTATTGGGTATTCTCGTGCAATAATATTTGAGTACTAAACTAATAAAACACTGAAAAGTGATTTTACTCAAATGATCCAACGTAAAGTTTGGCAAGCCAGCTTGGTGTTCACGGCCTTGCTGGGGGGCTGGCCCGGTGTTTCTGTGGCCACGGAGTTAAGACTGGCCGATGCCCTGAACCTCGCGGCAACCCACCACCCGAGCGTGAAAGCCAAGCAGGCCGAGGTGCAGGCGGCGCATGCCGATCTGGAGACCGCCAAATGGTCGAGATATCCGACCGTGAGCACCGAAGCCACCGCTTCGGGTGGCCGCCCTCAAGCGGCCTTGCTGGTGCAGCAGCCGCTTTGGACGGGCGGCAAAATTGACGCCCAAAACCGTTTGGCACAGGCCCAACTCACGCTGGTTGAGGCGGGCCTGCAGGAAACCCGCAACAGCTTGATGCAGCAGGCGGGGCAGCAGTTTTTTGAAGTGCTCCGCTGGCACCAACGTCTGGACGTGGCCCGCAAAACCGAGGACGAGCACCGCAAGCTGCTGGAGCTGATCCAGCGCCGCGTGGTGGCCGAGATCAGCCCTTTGACCGATCAGGTGCTGGCCTCTGCGCGTTTTCAGCAAGCCGTGTCCGAACGCATCCAGTTTGGCCGCTCCATGCAGACGGCGCAGTTGGCATTGCAGCAATTGGTGGGCGAGCCCCACACGGGCTTGAAAGCACCCACCCGCTTGGCCCTGCCCAAGCAGGATGAAGGCATGGCCATCGAGGCGAGCAAAACCCACTCGGCCGAGTTGCTGCGCTGGCGCACCCAGCAAGATGTTGCGCAAGCGCAAATCGACATGGCCCAAGCGGGCCTGTATCCGACGGTGGCCTTGGCCCATCGGCAGAATTTAGGTGGTCAAGACAATACGGCGCTGCCCAATCGCACGTATTTGTCTCTGCAATTCTCGCCAGGTCCGGGTTTTTCGGCCCGCAGCGCCGCAGCCGCAGCCCGTTCGCGCCTTGAAAACAGCCTGCAAAACACCGTGGTTTTTGAGCGCCAGCTGGAGCAGCAAGTGCGCACAGCCTTGGCCGATCTCGATGCTCTGGCCCAACAGGTCGAACCCGCCCGCTTGCTTGTCACGGCCACTGAAGATGTGGTGGCCTCCTATTTGCGCCAGTACCAGATTGGCAAGAAAAACTGGCTGGATGTGCTCAACGCTCTGCGCGAGAGCGCTCAGGCCCATTACAGCGCGGTCGACGTGGCCTCCAGCACCCAGTCGCTGCAACTGCGACTGATGCTTTTGACCGGACCCATGAACGCCCAAGCGCTCGGCCAGATCCATGACTGAACACGACAGCGCTTCCAGCATGATGCTGGACCGCAACTTGGCGGTGGTCTTGTCGCGTTTGGCAGGGCTTTTGGGTCAGGCCGTGCCTGCGCACCGTTTTGGCATGATGTCGCGCACCACCGATGGCCTGATGGTGGACCACCTCAGCCGCGAAGAGCGCCTCAAAGCCTGGTGGCTGGGACGCTTTCCCACGGCCCACATCCATGCGGTGGACCCGAAGCACCTCAAGCCGTCCGATTTCCCGCTGATGTGGGTAGGCTCTGAAGGCGAGCAGGTCCTGCTGGTGCGGGGCGGCTCCGGCCGTCACCGCCTGACCTGTCAGGACCCGGAGGGCAACCCCTGCGTGTTGCCCATGGCCGATGCGCGACAGGGCCGCTTGTTGAAGCTGAGCATCATGCCCGCCCGTCCGGGGGAATCCGGGCACCGGGCTTTGAGTGCGACCGACTGGTTTGCTACCTCAATTCGGCGCTACCGCTCGGTGTTTCTTGAGGCTGTGGTGGCCACCTGCGTGATCAGCCTGGTGGGGCTGGTGGCGGCTTTGTATTCGATGCAGGTCTATGACCGGGTGATTCCGACCAAGGGCTATTCCACCTTGTGGGTGTTGACCATTGGCGTGGTCATTGCCATCGTGATGGAGCTGGTGCTCAAACAGGTACGGGCTTTCATGGTGGACAGGGCCTGCAAAGCGATCGACCAGGAGTTGTCTGCGGTGTTTTTCGGCAAGGCGCTGGACATCCGCATGGACGCACGGCCCAACACCGTGGGCACTTTTGCCTCGCAAATCCGGCATTTCGAATCGGTGCGCAATTTTCTGACCTCGTCGAGCCTGTTCATCCTGGCCGACTTGCCCTTTGCCCTGTTGTTTGTGGGCGTGATTGCCATCATTGCCGGGCCCGTGGCCCTGGTGCCCTTGGTGGCCGTGCCCTTGGCGGTGTTGGCAGGCATGGCCTTTCGCGGCTCGATCGAAAAATACACCGGTCTGCACATGAAGGAATCGAATGAAAAAAATGGCCTGCTGATCGAGGCCATCGACGGCATCGAATCGGTCAAGGCCGCCAATGCAGAGTGGAAGATGCTGGACCGCTGGCGCAGCATGACCTCGACCATGGCCGACAGCGAGCTGAAAATGCGCCAGTTTTCCACCTTGTCGACCAACCTGACGCAAACCATTCAGCAGCTGAGCTACGCGGGCATGATCGCCGCTGGGGCCTATGCCATCAATGCCGGGCACCTGACCATGGGCGGCTTGATCGCTTGCTCGATCATCTCGGGGCGCGCCTTGACGCCTGTGGCGCAGCTGCCTGGCCTGATCGTGCAATGGCAGCACGCCAAGATCGCACTGCAATCGCTCAACGGCATCATGGCCATGCCCAGTGAGCGTGAGCACAGCGAGCGTCTGGTGGTGCCCGAGTTGTGCCGTGGTGAGATCCGTCTGAACAAAGCCCATTTTTCATACGCCAAGGACCTGCCCGGCCTGGAGGTGCCCCAGTTGAGCATCGCCCCGGGCGAGCGCATCGCCATCTTGGGCTCTGTGGGGTCGGGCAAGACCACACTGATCAAGTTGCTGTCGGGCTTGTTCAAGCCCACATCGGGTCAGGTTTACCTTGACCAAGTGGACATGGTGCATCTGGCACCCGAATTTGTGCGCGAGCATGTGGGCTATCTGCCGCAGGATGTGCGCTTGTTCAATGGCTCATTGCGGCACAACCTGACACTGGGCTTGCCCCTGCCCAGTGACAGCCAGATTTTCAAAGTCGCGGCCATGACCGGGCTCGATCAGGTCATTCAAAACCACCCCCAAGGCCTGGAGCTGAGCATTGCCGAAGGCGGACGCGGTCTGTCGGGTGGGCAGCGTCAGTTGGTGGGCCTGACCCGCATGCTCTTGGCCATGCCCAAAGTTTTGCTCCTTGATGAGCCCACCGCGTCCATGGATGCCAAACTTGAAAACCGCGTGATGCAACACCTGTTTGAAAACATGCCCACCGAATCGTCCATCATTGTGGTCACCCACAAGCCTTCGGTTTTGTCTTATGTGAGCCGCATCGTGGTGGTCGACAAAGGTCGGGTGGTGCTTGATGGACCGCGTGACGAGGTCCTGAACCGCTTGTCCCCATCCAGCGCCAGCACCCGGGCGGCTTCTCCTTCCTCTGCTGCTGCAGGAGCTTTGGCATGAAGATTTTCTGGTTTTTGGGCCCCTCTGACCCCGACGATCAACGCGAGGACTTGAGCGGCGTGCTGCGTGGTTCGCGCTGGGCACTGTGGTCCTTGTTGCTCACTTGCGTGGTGTTTTTTAGTTGGGCTTATTTTGCTGAAATTGACCAGATCACCCGTGCGCCTGGTTCGGTGATCTCCAGTGCGCGTTCGCAAATCATCCAGTCCCAGGACGGCGGCGTGATCGAGGAGTTGATGGTCCGGGAAGGTGATGTCGTGCAGCGCGATCAGGTGCTGGTCAAGATCGATGGCACCCGCCAGCAGTCCAGTTACCTGGAGACCCGGGCCAAGTCGGCTGGCCTGGCCATCACGGTGGCCCGTTTGCAAGCCGAAGTGCTGGGGCGCGAGCCTCGTTTTCCGCCGGAAGCCAAAGCCTATCCGGAGTTTCGCGACACACAGACCATGCTGTTCACAAAGCGCCAATCGGCCATCAAAGAAGAGCTGCAGTCGTATGAAAACATCAAGGCCATTGTGCAAAAAGAGCTGAACATGACGCGGCCGTTGCTCAAAACGGGTGATGTGAGTGCCACCGAAGTGTTGCGCCTGGAGCGCCAAATCGCCGATACGCAGTCCCAGATCACCAACCGCAAGAACAAATACTTCCAGGACACGCAGGCCGAGCTGAGCAAGGCCCTTGAGGACTTGGCAGGGGTGCAGCAGATCATGGCCCAGCGCAAGGACCAGCTGACCCAGACTGAGTTGCGAGCCCCCTTGCACGGCATTGTGAAGAACGTGCGGGTGACCACCCGTGGCGGGGTGATCCGCCCAGGGGAAGAGGTCATGCAAATCGTGCCTTTGGAAGAGGACCTGGTGATCGAGGCCAAGGTCAGCCCGGCCGACATCGCGTTCATCAAGACCGGCATGAAAGCCACGGTCAAGATCGACGCTTACGACTACACCATCTATGGTGACCTGAGCGGCACCTTGTCTTACATCAGCGCAGACACCCTGAGCGAAAACCTGAACGTGCAGCAAGGCGAGCAGCCGTATTACCGGGTGCAGGTCAAGACCGACGGGCGCAAGTTCAGTGGTCGCCCCGACCAAAAGCTCGACATCCAGCCGGGCATGACCAGCATGGTCGAGATCAAGACCGGCTCGAACACGGTGCTCAAATACCTGTCCAAGCCTGTGATCAAGACCTTGAACCAGTCGCTGGGCGAGCGCTGATTCGTGAAGGCCAGCCCGAGCCCCCCAACAAAGGGGCCGGGCTCTGGGATAATGCCCAACCATGAGCGGCAATACCTTCGGACAACTTTTCTCGGTCACCAACTTTGGTGAATCCCACGGCCCAGCCATTGGCTGCGTGATCGACGGCTGCCCCCCGGGCATGCCGCTCTCAGAGGCCGACATCCAGCCTGATCTGGACCGACGACGCCCCGGCACCAGCAAATTTGTCACCCAGCGCAACGAGCCCGATGCGGTGCAAATCCTCTCTGGCGTGTACCAGGGCCTGACCACTGGCACCCCGATTTGCCTGCTGATCAACAACACCGATCAGCGCAGCAAGGACTATGGCGACATCCTGCAGACCTTTAGACCCGGCCATGCCGACTACACCTACTGGCGCAAATACGGCCTGCGTGACCCGCGTGGTGGTGGCCGCTCTTCGGCGCGCCT
>JBIKQY010000005.1:0-24386 GCA_044349465.1 Limnohabitans sp.
CCCCTCACTGGCGTTGGCAAAAACATCAAACAATGAACGGGCTGCCAAGCTCAAAATGCTCTGACCATCGGTGGGTAAGCCCGTCAAATATCCTAAACTGTCAGACTTCATGCAGATACTCCATCCACGGCGACTCCAATTGATTTAAATAAAATTTACACTTTAGTATTCACAAGAAGGGGTTTGAAGTTTTTCAACGATAAAATTTAAACTTCGGTGTAACCACTTCAACACGGGTGATGAATGAATTTTGATGACTTCAAAGGCCACATCTATCTGATCGATGACGACCCATCGATCCGCAGAAGTCTGGCCTTCAGTCTCAGCTCCTTGCGTTACTCCATTCAGAGCTTTGAAAACCCAGCGGCCTTTCTGCGCGACGCTTTGCCCATCAGCCCGGCAGTCATTTTGCTCGATATCTGCATGCCAGAATCCAGCGGCTTGAGCCTGCAAAACGAATTGATCCGCCAAGGGCGAAGCACGCCGATTATTTTCATCTCGGGCGAGAGTCAACCATCTGAAATCATTGAAGCGCTGAAAAAAGGTGCAGTCGACTTCTTGCTAAAGCCTTTCGGGCTGCATGTGCTGGTGCAAGCGATCGATTTGGCCCTGGAAAAGGACAAAGCAGGTCTGAACCAACGAATCAAGACCAAAAATGCGCAGGAGAGGTTCTCAAGCTTGACCGACAAAGAGCGTGAAATTTGCTGGTGGATGATCAAAGGTTACGGTAACAAGGAAATTGCCAACTTGAACGGTTCGGCCGCATCGACCGTCAAACTTCACAGAAGCCGGGTGTTGGAGAAGATGGGGTGCACTTCACTGTCAGAACTGCTTGACATGGTCATGGATGGCGACCGACGAATTCTCAACATCTTCGAACCATCCCGCGCGTGACTGAGGGCAAGCTTATCGAGGCAATGACGTATGGCTGACACTGGGTCGGCTGACATCGTAACCAAACCATTTTGCTGAAATTGGTTTGAAAGAGCCATCGGTGAGCAAGGTCTGAACCGCCTCCGACAAACGCTGGGCCAATGCCTTGTTGCCCTTGCGGACAACCCAGCCCCCCGACAAAGGCGGGGCAAAAGGCGACGTGACCTTGATGGGCAAAGCATCCCGCTCTATGTAGAAATCGGCAATCAAACTCTCTTCGAGCACAGCATCCAATTTTTTCTCAGCCAATTGTTTGAACGCCAGATCTATGCTGGTGAACGGCAACACAGATTTGCCCAAAGCACCACGCGCTTGTTCTTCAACGCCCGTGTTGCCCAACACCCCCAGTTTTTTCCCCAGCAGATCGTCCAGACTCAAAAAGTCACGCGAATCATCTTCATGTTGGACACAAACAAGCTGATTGGCGGCATAGGCACGCACAAAATCAAATTGGCGGCGATTTTCGGGTGTGGTCAAAAGCTGATTGGCAATGACAGCGATCTCGCCTGTGCTCAGTTTTTTTTGTAAATTGGCCATGCCCTCGGTGTGAATTTTCAATTCCACCTTCATGATGGCTGCAAGGCGCTTGAGCACATCGACATCAAACCCCTGCAAATGGCCTTCGACAAAACTGAAGGGCTTGTAATGGGTCAATACGCCTACCCGCAAAACACCGCCCTCCAGTTCGGGCATTTGGGCGAGAACAGGTAAACCAGCAGCAGACGTGCACAAGGCCAAAGGCACAGTCAAAAAATTTCTGCGCGTCATGTTCCCACTCACTGCACAAACGGGCCGATCAATCATGAAAAGCCCCCTCAAAGCAATGACGAAGCTCATGACCCACATAGTTGTAACCGGTAACCAAAGGCGTGACGACCGTGCATTCCTTTCTGCGTACATTCCAGAAAGCACAGGCCATAGGTCTTGAGGTTGGGGTCACGGGTATGCCTGTGATGCGAGCGCAGTACTCATAACCATCGTGACGCACCAAATATTTGACTTTGGGCTGTGCAATCACCCGTTTGGGCTCCGGCATGGGCGAGAAGCGCACGGTATCCACCTGGGGTGGTCGCATGGTTGTGGTCTCGCAGCCTGCCAAAAAAAGGCCACTCAAAAGTACAAAACCCAGCCCCAAAATTCGGAACGGGGTTGTGGGTAAGCAAGCTGCGGCCAAGGACAACATCACCGAGCCTGCAAACAATGCACAAACAAATGCCCCAACTGCGAATGTGTTGTCTGTGCGGTGGTCACGATGGTGCAGCGAGAGGCTTGCAGTTGCCAATACACACAACCCTCAGGACGGCTGACAAAACCATCCTTGGGCTGCACCTGTTGGCAAAAGTGACTGGCATTGGACCGAACCAACCAACTGACTTCAGGCTCAGGTATGCGTCGCTGAGAAACCTCAGGGGGACTGAACAAGGCGAAATCCAACAATGGATCTGCTGCTGCAGACCCACCGAGAAGAGCGCCGCAGACGAGCACCCCCCAATGCATCAAGTATTTGGATCTCACCGTCAAAAGAACTTTGCGTTGTGGTTTAAACCAAGTTGATCTGCACACCTTGCTGAACAAACAAACTCAAACCAAGGCCATCGTGTGTGTATACCCGGTATTCCTGTCCATCCAAAGTGACACGTGAATTGTTGGCATTCCAATCGTAGTCGATCGTGCCCACCAAATCGTCGAGTACCACTTTATCACCGGCATCGCCATCAATGCGCATCTGCAGGCGACCTTGATGGGCCGTCGCATTGGAGAAACTGTTTTTGACACCCAACTCCAACACATCGCCCATGGTCAACTTGAGGGTCTGATCCCCTTTGTTCAGATCCACGTGGTTGATGGCTCCCACATCACCCAAATCAGAAATGCCATCGTACAACGATGACATGTCCAACTCTTTGGGGGCAGTTGTATCCAATGTCAACTTCCCAACGGATCCAACCAATTGGTTGCTGCTGAAACCAGGCGCAGGCAACACTGCGGGCGTGGTTGCATCCGGCGTGGCCATCGTCGCCTTGGTAAAATCCATGCGCACGTCATCATTTTTGATCGTGAAAACATTGCCAGCCCTGTCTGTGAACTCCAGACTGAAAGCACCCTTTTCAAACGTCTTGCCCTCAAGATCTTTCAAGTCAAAAAGACCTCCAGTGTAGGTTTTAACCCCCGACCCCGTGTACTTGTAAGACCCTTGCTCATCTGTAGAGAACTTGATGGTCGAATAAGTCCACAACCCGGCCTCCTTTTTGGCACCGGACCCGTCAAAAATAGACACCGAGCGGTCAACGATGAAAGATTGATCTGTCGCTTGCAAAGAGTTTCCTGCAGCATCCACCAAAGAGGATTTGACCGTGTAAGTGGTCGATTTGGTGTCGGCTCCCAGTTTTGTGAGATTTTCGAATTCCCATTTTTTTCCCGAAGGCAACACATATTGGGACGAAATGACCAAGCCGTCAGCACCGAATACCTGAACCAACACGCGGTCACCGTTGTTGACGAAGTCTTTGTCAAAACCTCCCTTGAAGGTCAAAAATTGGTCGTTGGTCAAATAATCTGTTTGACTGACGCCTGTGTCATCTCCAAAAGTAACCGGCAGCATCTTGAGTGAAGCATTAGGGTCCACCTTGCCGCCGTTCTCTCCAGAGCTGTTGTCAACAGAAATGACCTGCGTATCCACCTGGATCGGATTGCCCGCTTTGTCGACCAAACTGGCTTGCAAGCTGTACTCACCATCTGGCAACGCATTGGCGGTTTGATCCCAAGACCATGTCCACACACCAGACACCTCTTTGGGCGTCACATGTTCAGTGGCAATCACCTTACCGGTGGCATCTTTCAGAGTCAACTCAACAGACGCACCATTGTTCGTGAAAGCACTCAGTTTGCCCGTGTAAACATGGGTCCGATCCTTGGTGATGAAATCGGTGCTGCTGTAACCGGTGTCCTGCGACAAAGACACGATATCAACGGTACTGGACTTGTTGGGGTCTTCGGCCTTGTTGGGACCAAAGTTATTGTCTTTGTCCGTATCAATGGTGATGCTCTGAACATCGGAGACCCGAGAACTGCCAGTGCCCACCACGTTGTCTGCACCATCAACCACCACGGCAGACAAAGAATACTGGCCATCGACCATCTTGTCTTTGGCGGTGCGATCCCAACTCCAGTCCCAGCCTGTTCCGTTCGCAACAGGTTTGACATAAGCCGTGTCAATCACTTTGGCACTGGCATCCTTGAGCTCAAGCTTGACCCAGTCGCCATTTTGGGTAAAGTTTTTCAATGTGCCGTTCAACAACAGCTGGTTGTCATTGGTGTAGAAATCGGTCTTGTTTTGGCCGGAGTCTACCGTGATGCTCACAATGTCAATCAAAGCGCCCGCATTGGGATCCGTGTCAGGTTCATTCTTGTCGGGACTGGTGTCCACCTTGAAAGGCGTGCCATCGAACACAGCCGACTTGTTTTTTGCAGCATCCGTTGCAGTCACTTTAGGTGTGTAAGGCCCATCCTTCAGAGCATCTGCATCGGGCACTTGGATCACGAAAATCCCGTTGGCATCGGCTTTGCCTGTGTAGGTTTTGCCATTGACCTCGACCGACACGTCGGCATTGGCCTCGGTTTCGCCTGTGATACGCGGTGTTTTATCGCTCGTTACATTGTCCTTGGCTCCGGTGTCATCGTCCACATGCAATTTGGCAGATTTGATGACAGGGGGTGTGGTGTCTGTCGTTCCACCAGTAGCAGCACCACCTCCGCCTCCGCCAGCCGCAGCACCCAAGAGAGCCAACGGCGCCAACAACAGAGGGTTGAAAGCCGCCGCAGCGACCAATGCGCCCACAGCGGCACCTGAGGCATTGATCTCAGCACCACCCAAGGCCATGCCCACCTGATTGGAACCATCGGCCAACAAAGGCACGGCTGAATTACCTACTGCTGTTTCAGGAATGTATTCGTAAAAGCGGCCTGACTCCGACTCGCCAATCAATCCATTGAAACCCTCGGGTGCCTCTGCGTAATAGTCTTCAATGACCAAGTCAGGCTGACCTCGCCCCTCAAAGAAAACTTGAAGGTTTTTTCCAGAACGACTGGCCCGAATGTTTTCTGGCCCGTAACCCGTACTCGAATCTACCAGCTGGTATTTGCCGCCTGGCACAGCTTTTACAGCCAGCGGCTTGCTGCCACCAGACACTTGTGGAATGTCCACAAACTTGGCCTCACCTGTGCCTTGATTGACTTTGATTTTGTATGACTTGCTCATGATGTGTGTCTCTCAAAAAATAGGTTTCAGGGGCAATCGATCAGCGACGTGCACCGGTAATGACAACCATCACCCTGCGATTGGGGGCATGGCAAATTTTGTTTTCAGGCGTTGGCGTATTGCCACATCCGGTCTTGACCAACTCAATGGGGCCACGACCTTCGGCTTGAATACCTCGTTCGATGGGAATGTTTCTCGAGACGATTTGACGGGCCACCACGTCGGCCCTTTCTTGCGAAAGTTTTTTGTTAAATGCCGCTGATCCAATGGGATCGGTGTAACCCACAACACGAATACGCTCAACAGAGGAAAAGTCCTGCAGCAATCGTTGCACCAAAGACTCGATGGCGTTGTATCCGGAGGCGCGGATTTCGGCTTTGCCAAACTCAAACAGTGCGTCCGTTTCAAGTGCGTACTCACGGGGAGCAGGTGGTTTAGGCGGTGGTGGGGGCGGGGCGACCACAGCAACGGCAGCAGGTTGACCGCAGGTCAGGGCAGCTTTGGCGCGTGAGATGGTGTGAATTTGACGGCGTGTACCTTCGATCTCCGCTTTGGTTTGAGCTGCTGTGCCGCTGAGCAAACCAATGACGGGCGAAGTGCTTTCATCAACCTTCAAGAAAACTGTTTGACCCGCTTTGAGCGCCAAGCGTTGACCTGCGTCGAGCTTACTTGTGTGAAGACGGGAGGCATCATCGAGTGCAGCTTTGATGTTGACGGCGCCGGGCGCTGCACAAAATTCAGTGTAACCGCCACGCAGCAGCGACGCATGGTATTGGCCGTTGAGGTAGATGTTGACGGGCAAGGCGTTAGGGCCTTGATTGTGTCGGTAAACCAGGACCCTGGTTTGCTCGGCTGGTGCGGCCAAAGCTGTGGTGTAGACCTCCCCAAAAGCATCGATAGTGACACGGGAAGAAGATTGCGCCAACGCGGAATGGGCAACAGTGACTAAAACCAGACCAGCCAGGATGGTTCGCGCTACTTTTTGACCCAGAACCTGTAAAGCAGACCCTTGAGAACTTGATTTTTCCACTGTGACCTCCACAAAAACTTGCATGAATTCAAAAACTTAGAGCAACAAATTGATCTGAAACCCTATGTCGTCATCATGCTTGATGTAGAAATTCTGTAAACTAGCCAAATGGCGTACTATAGTTTGATATTTTTATCATTTAAGTATTCAATAAAATAGAAGCTTACAAGAACTGCTGTATAAAAAGACAGATCCAAGACCAAGTTTAAGAGAGGGAAGTATTACCTCATAACATACAAATTTAAGGTGAGTATTTATTAATTAGTACCAATTATTTTACAGGCGATTAAAAAAATGATGAAAAAAAACTTCAGTGGTCTTGTGTCCCATGAACGAAGACCGCCTAACCATGGGTTTTTACAGGATCCGCAATCCCTGCAGAATGACCGCTCGCCAATAAAAAGGCCTTTTCGGAGCATGACAATACCCAGGTGTACACATGTGTCACCGTGCACTGCGCGATGGAAGGGTCATGGTGCAGCCTTGTTTGCACACCGATGGATGGGTCCCAACCATGGATTGAAGATGCGTTGCATGTGCTGGCGCAGCGAAGGAATGCCACCTTCGCATTTTGAGAACTCAAAATCGCTCAGGCATCCTTTCTCTGTGGATCAGTCCGTCAAAACTTCCCATGATTGCTGACGCGCTCGCTTATGATGCCAAGTCGATCAATGGCATGAGCGATTTGGCTCAATTGCCAGGCCCTGCCGGTGCAACACTGGTTAAGCCGAGCCCTCATTGAAATTCATTTGATTGTTGTCATGACTCACGCGACCGAATTCGCCCCTGGCCTGAGTATTCAGGGTTTTTCTGCACCTCTTAGCCTGTCAAATTTCAAACTGATTGCGTTTGACATGGACTCGACCTTGATCAACATCGAGTGCGTGGATGAGATCGCCGATGCGGCCGGGCGCAAAGCCGAAGTGGCCGCCATCACTGAAGCGGCCATGCGCGGCGAAATCACCGATTACAAAGAAAGCTTGCGCCAAAGGGTGGCCTTGCTCAAAGGTGTGACGGTGGCCCACATGCAGCAGGTGCAGACCGAGCGCCTGCGTCTGAATCCGGGCGCGGCCGATTTGGTCAAGGCCTGCAAGGCTGCAGGCATGAAGGTGCTCTTAGTGTCGGGCGGCTTTACCTATTTCACCGACCATGTGCGCGATGTGTTGGGCATTGACTGGACGCGTTCGAATGTCCTGGAAGTGGCCGATGGCGTGCTGACGGGACGCATGGTGAACCAGTCCTGGGGCGACATTTGCGACGGTGAGGAAAAGCGTAAAACTCTGCTGGAAACTTGCCAAATGATGGGCATATCTCCCCATCAGACCATTGCCATGGGCGACGGTGCCAACGACCTGCCCATGATGGGGGTAGCTGGCTTGTCAGTGGCCTACCACGCCAAACCCAAGGTGCGCGAGCAAGCCATGGTGGCCATCCATGAAGGTGGCTTGGATCGACTGCTGGAAGTTCTTACGCGTTAAGGGTCCGGTTCAGCAGATCCGCCCCTGCAAACCTCAGTTCAGGGTTTGTTGCCCGACAAAAGCAAAGCCAAACCCGCGTCGTCCAGCACGGGCACACCCAGGGCATTTGCCTTGTCGAGCTTGCTGCCCGCTTCGGCCCCAGCCACCACGTAGTGGGTTTTCTTGCTGACCGAACCCGCCACTTTGGCCCCCAGCGCTTCGAGTTTTTCTTTGGCCTCGTCACGGCCCATGCTTTGCAGCGTGCCCGTGAGCACCACGGTGATACCGGCCAAGGGCATTTCGGTGGGGGCCAATGCATCGCCTTCGGGCCAACTCACGCCCGCATCGCGCAGGGCTTGCACCACCTCGCGGTTGTGCGGCTGGTCAAAAAAGGTCCGGATGCTGTGCGCCACCACAGGGCCGACATCGGCCACTTGCAAGAGCGCGTCTTCGCTGGCGACCATGACGGCATCAAGCTGACCAAAGTGACGCGCCAGCTCTTTGGCCGTGGACTCCCCTACATGGCGGATGCCCAAGCTGAACAAAAAACGGGCCAGCGTGGTGGTTTTGGATTTCTCAAGGGCTTCAAGCAGATTGACCGCCGATTTTTCGGCCATGCGATCCATATTGGCCAAGGTATCGAGCTTCAGGTGGTACAGGTCGGCCAGGGTTTTGACCTGATCTGAATCGACCAACTGGTCCACCAATTTGTCGCCCAGGCCGTCCACATCCATGGCTCGGCGGTGGGCAAAGTGCCAGATGGCTTGCTTGCGTTGGGCGCTGCAAAACAGGCCGCCCATGCAGCGGTGATCAGCTTCGCCGTCTTCGCGCTCAGCCAAACTGCCGCACACCGGGCAGTGCGTCATCATGGTGAATTGCCGCGCGTCAGCCGGACGGCGGTCCAGCACCACCGACACCACCTCGGGGATCACATCGCCCGCTCGGCGCACGATCACCGTGTCACCCACCCGCACGTCCTTGCGGCGGGCTTCGAGTTCGTTGTGGAGCGTGGCGTTGGTCACCGTCACGCCGCCCACGAAGACCGGGGCCAGCTTGGCCACGGGCGTGAGCTTGCCAGTGCGGCCCACTTGAACGTCGATGGCCAACACGGTGGTCATTTCTTCTTGCGCCGGGTATTTGTGGGCCACGGCCCAACGCGGCTCGCGGGTCACAAAACCCAAGCGCTGCTGCTGCGCCAGATCGTTGACCTTGTAAACCACACCGTCGATGTCGTACGGCAAGGCATCGCGTTCGGCCGCGATGCGCTGGTGAAAGGCCACCAGCCCGGCAGCCCCCTGCACGCAAGACGTTTGCTCGGCCACCGGAAAGCCCCAAGCCTTGAGCTGCTGGAGCATGTCAAAGTGGGTGTGCCACTGCGGGCCGCCTTCGGCAGCGGGTGTGATGTCACCCAAGCCATAGGCAAAAAAGCTCAAAGGGCGTTCGGCAGCAATTCCAGAATCCAGTTGGCGCACAGCGCCAGCGGCGGCGTTGCGCGGGTTGACAAAGGTTTTTTCGCCCTTGGTGCCCGCGGCGATGCGCTGGCGCTGGCGCTCGTTCAGCGCCTCAAAGTCGTCCCGGCGCATGTACACCTCGCCACGCACTTCCAGCACGGCGGGCGCATCGGCTGGCAAGCGCAATGGGATTTGGCCGATGGTGCGGATGTTGGCGGTGACCTCTTCGCCGGTTTCGCCATCACCTCGGGTGGCCGCTTGCACCAGCACGCCGTTTTCGTAGCGCAGGCTCATGGCCAGGCCGTCGAACTTGAGTTCGCCCACGTACTCGACAGCCGGGTCGGCATCGGTCAGGCCCAGCTCTTTGCGGATGCGGGTGTCAAAGGCCTCGGCCCCGCTGGCTTCGGTGTCGGTTTCTGTGCGAATGCTGAGCATGGGCACGCGGTGTGTGACCTGCGCAAAACTGTCCAGCACCTGCCCGCCTACGCGCTGGGTGGGTGAATCGGGCGTGAGCAGTTCGGGGTGGGCCGCTTCTAGCGCTTGCAGCTCACGAAACAACCGGTCGTATTCAGCATCAGGAATGTCGGGCGCGTCGAGCGTGTAATAGGCGTGCGCGTGCTGGTGCAGCTGACGGCGCAGGGCGTGCGCTCGGGTGGCCGGGCTGTCGGGCACTGCCACAGCCTTTGGTGACTCGGCAAACAAGTCGCCAAACAGGTCTGGCGTATGGGAGCTCACGGCTGGGCCCCGCTCAAGAGAAGAGGCGACGCGCTTGGGGTGATCCTGCAGACAGCTCACGGGCGTCCAGCGCGTCATACAACTGCTGCAAGTCCAACCCAATCTGGTCCAGCGTGGCTTGGCTGAGCACCTGGCCTTCGCCATCGGTCACCAAGCCGTCCATCTGACCAGCCAGAGCTACGGCGCCTTCGCGCAGGCGGGCATAAGGCTGCTCCTCGCGGGCAATCTGCGGCACATCAAGGCTCAATGCAAAAGAGCGTATTGCCGACAGGTCCGGGTCTTCGGCCATCGCGGCGTGGGTATCAAACGTCAGCGAAAGCACCGCGGGCAAACCTTGCACCGCAGCAGGCAAGACCATGCGGCCGGGAATGACACCGGGCACGAAACCCAGCCGAGCAGCGTGTTGGTGAATGTAGCCGGGACTCCAGGCTGCAGAGCGGGCACAGAGCGTGAAACTCAGCTGCGCATCGTGAACGCTGGCAAACTGGTCCAGCTCGCGGGCGCGGGCTACCTCTTCGAGCATGTCACTGAAGCTGACGCTGCCGCCCACGGCATCTGCAAAGGCTTGTGTTTTGACCACAAACTCCGAAAACTCGATGTTATTGAGTGCACCCACACGGTTGGCCAGCTGCACGCCCGCTTGAAAAGCGCTGTAGCGCCGACCCGGGACCAAGGCTTCCCACTGCCCAGAGGCATGCACAAAACCCTCAACAGAAAACAACTTGGTGCCCACCCGGCGCGTGGTGGGCAGGGCCGCCAGGGCCGCATCGCCCGATACAGGCTGATCCACATCGATAGCAGCCAACACATCGATCAACGCATCGAGCTGGGTCTTGCGATCGGGCTGACTCAGGTGCGTGAAGGTGTCTTGGAGCACCGGCTCGCGGGCCTCGCCGCTTTGTCCAGGTACAGCAGCATCGGCATCGAGCACGGGCTCGATGGCATGCGACACCGATTCCCGCAGGGGCTCGCGATGGGGGTCAGCCTGGCGCGGTGCATTTTTGCGCGAAGTCCAATAGTTGTAGACCACCACGGCACCCACGGTGAGCGCCCCGATGGCGGCCAAACTCAATTGCAATGAGCTCATCGATTCCAAGATAAGTTCCTCAGGCCACGTCGGCCATTGACACTGCGGACTCCATGTCCACAGCCACGATGCGTGACACGCCCTGCTCCTGCATGGTCACGCCGATCAACTGCTCGGCCATTTCCATGGCGATCTTGTTGTGGCTGATGAACAGGAACTGGGTCTCTTTGCCCATGCCCTTGACCAGTTTGGCGTAGCGCTCGGTGTTGGCGTCGTCCAGCGGCGCGTCCACCTCGTCGAGCAAGCAAAACGGTGCCGGGTTGAGCTGAAAAATCGCAAACACCAGCGCAATCGCCGTCAGGGCCTTTTCGCCACCGGACAACAAATGGATGGTCTGGTTCTTCTTGCCGGGCGGCTGCGCCAGCACCTGCACACCCGCGTCCAGAATTTCGTCGCCGGTCATGACCAAGCGTGCATTGCCGCCGCCAAACAACTCGGGGAACATGCGGCTGAAGTGCTCGTTGACGATCTTGAAGGTGCCGCCCAGCAACTCGCGGGTTTCGGCGTCGATCTTGCGAATCGCGTCTTCCAGCGTGTTCATGGCATCGGTCAGGTCGGCGCACTGCGAGTCAAGGAAGGTCTTGCGCTCACGCGAAGTGCTCAGCTCTTCCAAAGCGGCCAGGTTGACTGGACCAAGCGCGGTGATTTCGCGGTGGATGCGGTCGATTTCGCCTTGCAGCCCCGTCACGCGCACCTGGCCTGCCTCGATCGAAGCGGCCACGGCCTCCAGGTCGGCTTGCGCATCGGCCAGCAGCTGGGTGTATTGCTCAAGGCCCAGGCGGGCGGCTTGTTCCTTGAGCTGCAAATCGGTGATGCGTTGGCGCAGCGGGTCGAGTTCACGCTCGAAGCTCACACGGCGCTCATCGCTGGCACGCAGCTTGGCGGTCAGGTCGTCGTAGGCACTGCGGCAAGCGCCCAAGGCTTGCTCTCGTTCCAGTTTGACAGCCAGCACGTTTTGCAAACCCGCCTGAGCAGCGGCATCGGTCAGGCGGCTGAGTTCGTCGCGGGCTCTCTGGGTTTCGGCCTCGATGCTGGCGACTTGCTGCTGCGCGGTCTCTATCGTGCGGTTCAGCTCAGCGCGGCGCGCGTCCAAGCTGCGCTGAGAGAACTGGGCTTCTTGGGCGCGGCGCTCCAGGCTGCGTTGCTGCTCGCGGCATTCGGACAGCTTGCGCTCGGCCTCGATCACGCGTTCGTCCAGCTGGGCGTGGCGCTCTTGGGTGTCGGCCAGCTGCATGTCCAGCTCTTCAAAGCGGGCTTCGGCGGTGACGCGGCGCTCTTGCAGCTCGTCCAGCAAAGCCTCGACTTCGGCCAAGTCGTTGTTGATCTGCTCGCTGCGGGCACGGGTTTGCGCCACCAACTGAGACAGGCGCAAGGTCTCGACCTGCAGCTCGTGGGTGCGCGACTGACTTTCGCTGGCTTCGCGGCGAACGGTGATCAGGCGCTGCGAGGCATCGGCATAGGCCGCTTCGGCCCGCACCAGGGCGCTGCGGCTTTCTTCTGAAATCAGGGTCTGGGCGCGCAGCTGCTTTTCCAGGTTTTCGATTTCCTGGGCGCGCCCCAGCAAACCGGCTTGTTCGGAGTCTTGCGCGTAAAACACCACGCTGTTGAGTTGAACCGCATGGCCAGCCTGCACCAACAGGGTTTCACCCGCTTGCAATTGACTGCGCCAGGCCAGCGCGTCTTCCAATTTGGGGGCGATGTAGCAGCCTTGCAGCCAGTCGGCAAGCAATGCCGACAAGCCGGCATCGTGCACACGCAGCAAGTCGGCCAGGGGCTTGCAACCTGCGGGCATGCCACTTCGTGGCGCGGCTTTGGTGGCCAGCGGTGGGCTGAAAAAAGACAGCTTGGCGGGCGGCGCGTCATTGGCAAACGCGCGCACCATGTCCAGGCGAGAGACTTCCAGGGCAGACAGGCGCTCACGCAGGGCAGATTCGAGGGCGTTTTCCCAGCCGGGTTCGATGTGGATGCGACTCCACAGGCCTTCCAACCCGTCCATGCCGTGCTTGGCCAGCCAGGGCTTGAGTTTGCCGTCGGTGCGCACCTTCTCTTGCAGGGCTTTAAGCGCTTCAATCCGGGCGCTCAGATCGGCCAGGCGGGCCGACTCATCGTTGACAGCGGCTTGGCGGCTTCGGCGGTCTTCGTCCAGCGCGGGCACCTGTTCTTGCAGGTCGTGCAAGCGGGCTTCGGATTCGGCAGACAGGGCTTCCGCCTCGGCCAGCTGTTCTTGCAATTGCTGCAGGCGTGCTTCATCGGGCGCGGCCAAGGCGTTGCGGTCGGTCAGCAGACGTTCGCGGCGGGTGTCGAGTTGGCGTGATTGCTCTTCAACGTTGCGCTGGTCTGCGGCTAAAACGCCAATTTGCTGCTGCACCTGCACCACCGTGGCACGCTGTGCAGTGGCGTCGTTTTGGGCTTTGCGCAGGGCTTCTTCCAGGTCGGGCAGCGCCATGGCCTGGTCTTCGACCTGGGCGGCCAGCGTCATGCTCTGGTCTTCGGCCATGGCCGCTTGCTCGGCCAGAGTTTCCAGTTCGGCTTGGGCGTCTTGGCTGCGGGTGCCCCATTGCGCGGTTTGCTCGATCAGCTGCTGCAAACGCTGCTCGGCGCGCTGACGACCTTCCACCACAAAGCGAATTTCGGCCTCCAAGCGGCCCACTTCGGCGCTGGCTTCGTACAAAGCGCCTTGCGCTTGATTGACCTGATCACCCGCCGCGTAATGCGCTTGGCGAATGGTCTCCAGATCGGCCTCCACATGCCGCAGATCGGCCATGCGCGATTCGAGCGCATTCACGGCTTGGTCCACGTCTGACTTCATGCGCCCCTGGTCAGTCTCGGCGTCGCGGCGCTTCAAAAACCAGAGCTGGTGCTGTTTGAGCGTGCTGTCGGCCTGCAGGTTGTTGTAGCGGTGCGCCACTTCGGCTTGTTTTTCGAGCTTTTCGAGGTTGGCATTCAGCTCGCGCAGGATGTCGTCCACCCTGGTTAGATTCTCGCGGGTGTCCGACAGGCGGTTTTCTGTCTCGCGGCGGCGCTCTTTGTATTTGGAGACGCCAGCGGCTTCCTCCAGGAACAAGCGCAGCTCTTCGGGACGCGACTCGATGATGCGGCTAATCGTCCCCTGGCCGATGATGGCGTAGGCGCGTGGGCCGAGGCCCGTGCCCAAAAACACATCCTGCACGTCGCGCCGCCGCACCGGCTGGTTGTTGATGTAGTAGCTGCTGTTGCCGTCGCGGGTCAGCACGCGCTTCACGGCGATCTCGGCAAACTGGCCCCACTGGCCGCCTGCGCGGTGGTCTTCGTTGCTGAACACCAGCTCCACGCTGGCGCGACTGGCGGGTTTGCGGGTGTTGGTCCCGTTGAAAATCACATCCTGCATGGATTCGCCACGCAACTCTGACGCTTTGGACTCACCCAGCACCCAACGCACCGCGTCCATGATGTTGGATTTGCCGCAACCGTTGGGGCCGACCACGCCCACCAACTGCCCGGGCAGCATGAAGTTGGTCGGTTCGGCAAACGATTTGAAGCCCGAAAGCTTGATGGAATTGAGGCGCACGGCGGTTTTGTTCGTGGTCGGATCGGTTCGAGATCAGAGGATTGGGCCAGCCCAAATGGCCAACACCGTGTAAAACGTCAATGTTACCCGACAGGCATGGTGAAAAACCTGCTGACAAGCACAAGGCACAACGTCCAAGCTTCATCCCGGATAATCGGGGAATGAATCCCCTTCTCGCCAAGCTGCAACCCTACCCTTTTGAACGGCTCAAGCAGCTGTTCGCCAGCGTCACGCCCAACCCCGCCCTCAAGCCCATCAGCCTGGGCATTGGCGAGCCCAAACACGCCACACCGGCTTTCATTCAGGAAGCGCTCAAGGCATCCGTCGCCACCGGCTTGTCGGCTTACCCCGCCACCGCAGGCGAGCCCAGCCTGCGCAAAGCATGCGCTGCTTGGTTGCAAACTCGCTACAGGCTAACCCTGGACGCGGCCACCCAAGTGCTGCCCGTCAATGGCTCGCGCGAGGCGCTGTTTGCCTTGACGCAAACCGTGATCGACCCGACCCGCCCCGGCGCGACGGTGGTCAGCCCCAACCCCTTCTATCAAATTTACGAAGGCGCGGCCTTGCTTTCAGGGGCGGAGCCCTATTACGTGCCCAGCGACCCGGCGCGCAACTTTGCCAACGACTGGGACAGCGTGCCCGCCGAGGTCTGGGCCCGCACGCAACTTTTGTTCGTTTGCTCGCCCGGCAACCCCACCGGCGCTGTCATGCCCCTGTCGGAGTGGCAAAAGCTGTTTGCCCTGTCCGACCAGCACGGTTTCGTGATCGCGTCGGACGAGTGCTACAGCGAGATTTATTTCCGCGAAGAAGCGCCTTTGAGCGGCCTGGAAGCCGCCCACCAGCTGGGCCGCACCGATTTCAAACGCCTGATCGCCTTCACGAGCCTCTCCAAACGCAGCAACGTGCCCGGCCTGCGCAGCGGCTTTGTGGCTGGTGATGCCGCAGTGATCAAACAGTTTTTGCTGTACCGCACCTACCACGGCAGCGCCATGAGCCCTGTGGTGCAAGCGGCCAGCGTGGCCGCCTGGGGCGACGAAGCCCATGTGGTGGACAACCGCAACCAGTACCGCACCAAGTTCGCCCAGGTCACACCCGTGCTGGCCGAAGTGCTGGATGTGAAACTGCCCGACGCCAGTTTTTACCTGTGGGCCGGTGTGCCTGCGCTCTGGCAAGGCGACGACGCCGCATTTGCCAAGGCGCTTTACGAGGCCGAGAGCGTGACCGTGTTGCCCGGCAGTTATTTGGCGCGAGACTTCAACGGCAGCAACCCGGGCCATGGCCGCATCCGCATGGCCTTGGTGGCCGAGACTGCAGAATGCCTGGAAGCGGCTGAGCGCATCGCCCGCTTTGTGCGGGCACATCCTTCGAAGATGGACCCCGGGTCAAGCCCGGGGTGACGAGCTTTAGATCAACCCACCCCACTGACAAGCTTCAGATCAGCCCACCCCACTGTCATGCCGGGCTTGACCCGGCATCCATCCCCTCATTCCCTCCAAGCCATGACCAACACCTGTCACGACACCCTGCGCCTGGCCGAACAGCTGATCTCCAAACCCTCGGTCACGCCAGAGGATGCCGGCTGTCTGGAACTGATAGCCGACGCCCTGAAGCCGCTGGGCTTTGTCTGTGAATTCATGGATTCCGGCCCCGACACCTTTCGCGTGCGCAACCTGTGGGCCAAGCGCGCAGGCACTTCGGGCCAGACATTAGCCTTTGCGGGCCACACCGACGTGGTCCCTACCGGGCCGCTCACGCAATGGGACAGCGACCCCTTCACCCCCACCCACCGCGATGGCAAGTTGTTTGGCCGTGGCGCGAGCGACATGAAAACATCGCTGGCCGCCATGGTGGTGGCCGTGCAAGAGTTTCTGGCCGCCAACCCCGATCCGAAGCTGGGCATCGCATTCTTGCTGACCAGCGACGAAGAAGGCCCGGCGCTCGACGGCACCGTGGTGGTCTGCAAAGCCTTGGTGGCCAGAGGTGACGCGCCGCAGTTTTGCATCGTGGGCGAACCCACCTCGGTGCAGCAAACCGGCGACATGATCAAGAACGGCCGACGCGGCACCCTGAGCGGCAAGCTGACGGTGAAAGGTGTGCAAGGCCACATCGCCTACCCGCACCTGGCCGACAACCCGATCCACCGCTTGGCCCCGGCGCTGGCCGAGCTGGTCGCCATCCGCTGGGACGAAGGCAATGCCTTTTTCCCGCCCACCAGCTGGCAAGTGAGCAACATCCACGCAGGCACGGGCGCAAGCAACGTGATCCCCGGCGACTGCGTGGTGGATTTCAACTTCCGCTTTTGCACCGAATCCACACCCGAGAGCCTGCAGCAGCGCCTGACGGCCGTGCTGGACCAACATGGCTTGAAGTACGAGCTGAACTGGACCATCGGCGGTTTGCCGTTTCTGACCACCCCGGGCACCTTGGTGGCCGCCATTCAACAAGCCATTGCCGACGAGACCGGTCTGACCACGGAGCTCTCCACAACGGGCGGCACGAGTGACGGCCGCTTCATCGCGCAGATTTGCCCGCAAGTGATCGAATTCGGCCCGCCCAACGCGACGATTCACAAGGTCAACGAGCATGTGGCGCTGGCTGACATGGCGCCGCTCAAGGCCATCTACCGCCGCACGCTGGAACAACTCAACGCGGGCCTGTCCGCATGAGCGCCTTGACCCTTTCGGATCTGATCGAAGCATCGGCCAAGCGGCTCACGCATGCGGGCGTGGCCTTTGGCCACGGCACCCAAAGCGCCTTTGACGAAGCCGTCTGGTTGGTACTCTGGCGACTGGGTTTGCCACTGGACAGCGACTTGGACGAAATGGCAGATCACGTTGTGACGCCCGAGCAGCAAGCGGCCTGCGTTGCGCTGATCGAAGAGCGCATCTCTACCCGCAAGCCCGCTGCCTACTTGACGCAAGAAGCCTGGTTGCAGGGCGTGTCGTTTTACATCGACGAGCGCGCCATCGTTCCGCGCAGCCTGATCGCCGAGGTGTTGGCCGATGGCACGATCGACGCTTGGTTGAGCGACCAGACAAAACAAGTGCTGGACCTGTGCACCGGCAACGGCAGCTTGGCCGTGCTGGCGGGACTGGCATGGCCCGACGTACAAGTCACCGGGGCCGACATTTCGCGTGATGCGCTGGCCGTGGCCGCCATCAACGTGGAAAGGCACGACTTGCAAGAGCGCGTCCAACTGGTCCACAGCGATGGTTTGTCGGCTTTGCCGGGCCCGTTTGACCTGATTTTGTGCAACCCGCCGTATGTGTGCCAAGCCAGCATGGACGCCCTGCCCGCCGAATACCGCGCTGAGCCCGAACTGGCCTTGGCCGGTGGCACGGACGGCATGGACTTTGTGCGTCAACTGTTCAAGGATGCGCCATCGCGTATGAGCGAACACGCCGTTTTGGTGCTGGAGATTGGCAACGAGGTGGACCACTTCATCGCGGCCTTTCCCAATCTCGAAGTGGCCTGGTTGGACACCAGTGCAGGTGACGACCAAGTGCTGCTGATCGCGCGGCAAGCCCTTTTGCAGCGCTGATAAAGCCTTGCTGCAGCCAGCAGGATGACCGCAGGTGTCGCCACGACACAACACTTTCGGCTGACTTTTGGCCCACACAACCGGGTCCACATCAGCCCCGTGTCCCTTGACCCCAGCCCACATCGGCGAAAATAGCGGGTTACGCCCCTTGCAGCGTCAGCCTCTCACTGACCACGCCCCTTATCCCGGAACCCGTCCGGTCACTGCTTTTTCATGATCAATCTTAAAAACGTCACCCTCCGTCGAGGCACCAAGGTGCTGCTGGACAAAGCTTCTGTCACCCTCAACCCCGGAGAAAAAGTCGGTCTGGTGGGGCGCAACGGGGCGGGCAAATCCACCTTGTTTGCGTTGTTCAACGGCACCTTGACCGAGGACGGCGGCGACTTTGAAATACCACGCCAATGGCGCATGGGCCAAGTGGCACAAAACATGCCCGAGACCGACCAAGCCGCCGCTGACTTTGTGCTGGAAGGTGACACCCGATTGGCCGAATTGCGCCAGCGCTTGGTGGTGGCCGAAGCCAGTGGCGACGGCATGGAGATGGCCCACGTTTACACCGACTTGGCCGATGCCGGTGACCACGACGCCATGCCCCGCGCAGAAGCCCTGATTTTGGGCCTGGGCTTTCGGGTGGACGAGCTGAACAACCCGGTCAACAGCTTTTCGGGCGGCTGGCGCATGCGTTTGCAGCTGGCCCGCGCACTGATGTGCCCCTCCGACATCCTGATCTTGGACGAGCCCACCAACCACTTGGACTTGGATGCGCTGGTCTGGCTGGAAGCCTGGTTGCAGCGCTATGCGGGCACGATGATCGTGATCAGCCACGACCGAGAGTTTTTGGATGCGGTGACCAACGTCACCCTGCATATCGACCACGCCAAACTGACCCGTTACGGCAGCAATTACAGTGGCTTTGAAATATTGCGTGCCCAACAGATGGAGCTGCAACAGGCCTCGTTCTCCAAGCAGCAAGACAAGATCGCCCACCTGCAAAAGTTCATCACCCGCTTCAAGGCACAGGCCAGCAAAGCCAAGCAGGCGCAAAGCCGTGTCAAAGCGCTCGAGCGCATGGAAAAAGTGGCCCCGCTGCTGGCCGATGCCGAGTTCACCTTCGGCTTCAAGGAACCCAACAACCTGCCCAACCCCATGCTGGCCATCAGCGACGCGAGTTTTGGCTATGTGGTGGACGACGAGCCCAAAGCCATCTTGCAAGGCGTGAGCAAATCGGTGTTGGCGGGCCAGCGCATTGGTATTTTGGGTGCCAACGGTCAAGGTAAATCGACCTTGGTCAAGACGATTGCTCGCACCATGCCACTGCTGGCGGGCACGCTGACCGAGGGCAAGGGCCTGAACATCGGCTACTTTGCACAACAAGAACTCGATGTGCTGCGCCCGAACGACAACCCGCTGGAGCACATGATTCGCCTGGCCAAAGAGCTGGGAAGCAACGAGCCCAGCCGCGAGCAGGATCTGCGCAACTACCTGGGCACCTTCAACTTCAGTGGCGACATGGTCAAGCAGTCCGTGGGCTCCATGAGCGGCGGCGAAAAAGCCCGACTGGTGCTGGCCATGATCGTGTGGCAGCGCCCTAACCTCTTGCTGCTGGACGAGCCCACCAACCACCTGGACTTGGCAACCCGAGAGGCGCTGTCCATGGCGCTCAACGAGTTCGAAGGCACCGTGATGCTGGTCAGCCACGACCGCGCTTTGCTGCGCGCCGTGTGCGACGAGTTCTGGATGGTGGGCCGGGGCAAGGTTGAGCCCTTTGATGGCGACCTGGACGATTACCAGAAGTATTTGCTGGAAGAGTCCAAGCGCCTGCGTGAAGAGGCCAAAAACTCAGCCCGTGATGCTGTGGTCACGGCGACTGCGGCACCGGCTTCAGCGGCAAACACCTTCGCAGCGCAAAGCGACCAAAGCCCTTCGAGTGCTGCGCCCGTGCCCGCAGCAGCCGTTCCAGACAAGGGATCCAGCCCGGCCGTCACGCAGACCAGCACACCGGGCCTGAGCAGCGCCGAGCAGCGCAAACTCGACGCCCAAAAACGTCAACAACTGGCCGCGCAAACCCGGCCACTCAAGCGCGAGCTGGAACAAAACGAGCAACGCATGACCAGCATCGAAGCCGAAAAATCCCGCTTGGAAGCGCTGCTGAGCGCCACCGTGTCACCGGCAGAAATGGCCGATGCAGGCCGCCGCCTCAAAGCATTGGCCGACGAAGTGGCCACCTTGGAAGAGCGCTGGCTGGAGCTGACGTCTTTGCTCGAAGAGGCCACATCGACCGCGGTTTGACCCGTCGCACATGAACCCCCAATGCCGGAATAACCCATCCGGCATTTTTTTCTCCAGGCCATGCGTTGGCGTTCACAAGTTGGCTCACGCCAAGCCTGAGAACATTCAGCAAAAACAAGCAGGCAAGAAAAAAGCACTTTGAACCTGAGTTCAAAGTGCTTTTAAATTTGGTGGGACCAGCGGGGGTCGAACCCACGACAAACGGATTAAAAGTCCGCTGCTCTACCAACTGAGCTATGGTCCCTTTGCTGCTGTGACGTGCACTGCAGCAAGACTCAAATTATAGCGTCATTTTTTGACCCTCTCGGGGGTGATCGCTAAAAAATTCAAAATTTCTGAGGCCGCACACATGCCAAAGGTGGCGGTCACGCTGACCACCGATCCGTAGCCGTGGCAGTTGAGTGAACCATCGCCGTCGACCGCGCACGAGGCGTCGGGTGGAGCCACCGATTCACGACTGAAGACACCTTGGACACCGATGCGCTTGTCACCTCTGGCCGCACCGTGGTGTTTGCGTAGCCGGTAGCGCAGTTGCGCCAAAAGGGGGTCGTGCGTGATGCGCGAGAGGTCGTCCACATCGACCTTGTGTGCCAGGCGTTTACCGCCAGCGGCCCCTACAGTAATGAAGCCAATGGCTTCACTCAACGCCCATTGCGCCAGGCTGACTTTGGCTTTGACCTGATCGCAGGCGTCAATCACGGCGTCGGGCATGCAAGGCAAAAGCGCAGGCCAGTTTTCAGGGCTCACAAAATCGTCCACCGCATCGACTTGGCATTGCGGGTGAATCAAGGCAATGCGCTCAGCCATGGCCAGCACTTTGGATTGGCCTGTGGTGCTGCTCAGCGCGTTGATTTGACGGTTGATGTTGGACTCGGAAATGTGGTCCATGTCGATGAGGGTCAAGCGCGCCACGCCACTGCGGGCCAGCGCTTCTGCCGTCCAGGAACCAACGCCCCCGATGCCCACCACGACCACATGCGCTTGCCGGATACGCTTTGCCCCGTCCACGCCATACAGCCGTTGCAAACCGCCGAATCGGCGTGTGCTGTCATCGTCCTCTGGGCGCATCGTGGGTAGCTCGCTCATGGCATCGTCTTGCAAAGGTATCGTCCTAGTGAGGCGAAATTCAAAAAACTCAAGCCTCACGCATTTGCCAATGCAATGCGGCCCAGGCGCCTGCAAAAATGCCCAGCACCGACAGCAGACTGCCCAGGCTCAAGGTCGACAGACCACTGAGGCCTTGACCAAAGGTGCACCCCATGGCCAGCACACCGCCTGTGCCCATGAGTGCCCCCCCCACCAAGTGGCGCACCAAATCGGCACGGTCGGTGAAACCCTCCCAGCGAAAACTGCCTTGTTGTACAGCACTCAGGCAAGCGCCACCCAACACACCCAGCACAGTGACCATGCCCAAGGTCAAGCGTTTGCTGCCGTCGCTGTAGTACAAAAAGGCATCAAGCCAATAGCCTACGGGCGCAGTGAAACTCATCGCTTCCATGCGGCCGCTGTGGGTGGTGAGGAACACGGGCTCCAGCGTATCGGGGTGCTCGGGCACAAAACCCAACACGCCACTGACCCACCACAATGCCACCACCAGTGAACCCAGACCCGCACCCGTGATCCAATTGGAAACTGTATGGAACCGGCGATCCTTGAGCACCCAGCTCAGCAAGCACAAAGACACGAGCGCCGCACTGAGGCCCAGACCGGTTCGCAAATCAAGCCCGCCAAAAGCCGACAGCCACTGGCCGACAAAAGGGCCGTGCGGCAAATCGATGGCCACTTTGTCCAGCCCGTGCACACGCCACACCGCCGTCAGTCCGCGCATGGCCGCCAGCGCCGAGACCGCCATGGCCAGCAACACCACCAAAGATTTGAGGTTACCCGCAGCCAGGCGCACCAAGGATTTGCTGCTGCAGCCCGATGCCAGCACCATGCCGATGCCGAACATGCCGCCGCCCAGAAGGGCTGACAACCAGGCCACTTGAGAAGAAGCGTAAATGGTGTTGAGCGGGCTGATCCAGCCAAGCCAGGCCATCAGGCCGAAGCCGACCATGGCCACCGCCACAGCCAAAGCCCATTGCCGAAGCCGGGTGGCGTCACCCATCACCACCCAATCGCTGATGGCACCCATGGTGCAAAAGTGCCCTCGGTGGATCAATACCCCCACCAGAAAGGAGATGGCAAAGCTGGCCGCCCAAACCTGGAGGGTCAACTGCTGGACTTCATCCGCAGTGAACAAGGCCATCCGATGTCAGCGCAGGCGACTGAGGCGTTCACGAGCAGTGCTCGCCGTTTCAGCCTGGGGATACGCCACTATCAAATCTTCCAGGGTTTTGCGCGCCGCTTTCAAGTCCTTGAGTTCAATTTGGACATTGGAGATGGCCAGCATGGCCTCGGCTGCACGCGGGTGATTGGGTGCCATGCTCAGCAACTTCTGAAAATTCGACATGGACGCTGTGTAAGCCTTGTTGGCGTACTGGGCGTTGCCCAGCCAAAACAGGGCCGAGGGCACATAAGCGCTGGCACCATGCCGCAATACAAACGATTCCAACGCACCCTGGGCTGCAGCAAAATCGGCCTGGCGAAACAGCGCCATGGCTTTTTCAAACTCGGTTTTTTCAGCCGGGTCAACCATCACTTCCCGGCCATCAATGGTGGCAGGCACGGGCTCGAAGCGACGCAGGCGGTCGTCCACCGCGCTGAGCACGTCTTTTTGGCGCAACTGCAATTCGGTCAGGTCGCGCGCCAGGCGCTCTTGTGCACCCAGGCTTTGCGCCAGATCCGATTTGAGGCGATCGATTTGGCCCTGCAAATCCAGCAGCGCACTGCGCAGCTGGGCAGTGGCCTGGTTTTGGGATTGGGTTTGAGACTGGGCGTTTTGCTCGATCAGGGCACGCGTGGCGTTTTGGGATTGCTCCAGACGCTGGCGCAAATCAAGGATGGCACGGCGCGCTTCATCGTCTCCGCCAAACAAAGCCGCTTGCGCTGGGCTGGACAAGCCTGCCAACCCTAGGGTCAGCGCCGTGGCGGCAGTGCGCCAGCCAGATCGAACATGTTGCATGACAGGCCTCAGTATCGGATTTCAACGCGGCGGTTTTGTGCCTGATCCACCTCTGTAGCGCCAGTGGCCAAGGGCTTTTCTTTGCCAAAGCTCACAGCTTCGAGTTGCGATTCGGGCACGCCCAGCAAACTCAGCGCCTGGCGCACCGCATCGGCACGCTTTTGGCCCAAGGCCAAGTTGTACTCGCGGCCACCACGGTCATCGGTGTGGCCTTCCAGATTGGCTTTGCGTTGTTTGTTGGCTTGCAAAAACTGGGCATGCGATGCAATCACGGGTCGGGCTTCAGGGCGAAGGACAAAGCTGTCGTAGTCAAAAAAGACCACATGGGCAATGCCAACGGGGCCTTGACCGGCACTGGCCTGGTTGACTGTAACGGAGGCCACACCGGTTTGAGCGCCACCCTGACCCGCCCCAATACCTTGGATGGCGACGCCCTTGCCCGAGCCCGCAGAAGTTGCGGACTTGTCTTCCACGGGGACATCATCGAGCTTGACACCCGAGGCACAACCCGCCAGAACAGCTGAGACCATCAACAACGACCAAAAATGCTTTTTCATTCGCAACCTCATGGATAAATAATAAATTTGAAATTCAGACCTCAGGGCCGCACCGGACCCCAATGTGGCTCTCGGATATCGCCGCCCTGACCGGCCAGCCGAGCTTTGATGCGGCCATCCAGCGTGGTGGTCATCAAGGCCTCGCCGCCTTGCTGTGTGGCGTAGACCAGCAATCGGCTGTTGGCCGCAAAACTGGGGCGCTCATCGGCGTTGGTGTCGGTCAAAGCGGTGGCCTGACCGGTCGCCAGTTCCATCAGGTGCAGACGAAAGCCCCCAGGCAAGCGCGAGACATAGGCCAGCCAGCGACCATCGGGGCTGATGGCCGGCGAGATGTTGTAGTTGCCAGAAAAAGTCACCCGATCGGCCGGGCCACCTTGCGCAGGCATTTTGTAGATTTGGGGGTTCCCTCCGCGGTCGCTGACAAAGTACAAGGTGTT
>JBIKQY010000103.1:0-7762 GCA_044349465.1 Limnohabitans sp.
GCGTGGCCAGTTGCAGTAGGCGGTCAGGCTCGTCGCCGCGCAAAAAACCCGCCACGGGCTTGAATACAGGGTCCCCCAAGCAGCCGGGCAGCAAAGCCATCAGCCGCCAGGTCATAGGCAGTTTGTCGAGTGGCGAATCGGGCGGCACATTCTGCGTGCCCAGCACCTGCCGGTAGGTGCGCCACAAAAAGCGCGAGGGCAGCTCCACCCGCGTGGCCGCGCACACGCCGCCTTGGCGTGCCAGCTCGATCTTGATCCACTCGGCCATGCCGTTGCTTTGCACCAGCACCACCTCACTCTCAAGCGGATCCAGCGGGTGCGCACGCAGCCAGCCCGTCAGGGTGTCGGCCAGCCGCTCGGAGCGGTGGCTGTGCAGGGCGATGAAACCGGGGGAAATGGTAGAGACAGACATGCGGTGAACAAGTGCAGACATGGAAGCGAAGGGACAAGAATAGCCGCAATCGTGCCCGCCACGAGGCTCATGGCAAGAGCCCTGCACTGCCCAATTTTTAAGCACCAGCTGCCAAGCCAATCAGGATGCGGCTTGGCGCAGTTGTTCAATGACTTATCCACACCTTTGGGCACGGGGATTGGGGATACACCACCACTGGGGGAAACCTCACCTCAATACACTTGCAAACCAAAGTAGTGGCACCCAGGCGCACTGGCTGCTGCCTCAGCACTCGGATCACAACGTAATGAGCGCTTTAAGGGAATACGCTGAAGGGAAAAACCAGCAGCAAGACCATACTTTGCTCATCGATACACAAGGAACCCCCATGACAGCCTCCTGGATGAAGCGCACCGTTTGCATCACGGGCGCGGTGTTGGCCGCTGGCTTGCCCCTGTGCACTTGGGCACAAGCATGGCCCAGCAAACAGCCCATCAAATTGGTGGCCGTGTTCCCGCCAGGCGGATCGGTGGACCAAGTGGCGCGCATTTTGTCTGGCCCCCTGTCTCAGCAACTGGGCCAAAGCGTGGTGGTCGAAAACAAGGGCGGCGCATCGGGCGTGATCGGCACGGCGGGCGTGCTCAGCGCGCCGGCTGATGGCTACACCTTCGCCGTGGTGTTCGACACGCATGGCGTCAACCAAAGCCTGATGCCCAACATGCCTTATGACAGCAAAAGGGACCTGACCCCTCTGATCCTGGTGGGCACCTCGGCCATGATGCTGACCACCCACGCCAACACCGAATACAAAACATTCGCCGATGTGGTGGCTGCGGCCAAAGCCAAAAAGAACGTCTCTTATGGCTCCATCGGCAATGGCAGCCTGGCGCATTTGGCCATGTCTTTGTTGGGCAAAAGTGGCAACATGGAGTTCAACCATGTCCCCTTCAAAGGGGGCGGCCCTTTGATGAACGATGCCATTGCAGGGCACATCCCCCTTTCGATGGCCACCGTCTTTTTGAACAAACCGCACATCGACAGCAAGCGTTTGAGGCCCCTTGCCGTCACATCGGCCAAACGTGTCGCCGATTTTCCTGACGTCCCCACGATTGCCGAAGCGGGCTTTGCAGGCTTCGAAGCCCCCGCTTGGTGGGCACTGTTGGCCTCGTCCAAAACGCCCCCGGACATCATCCGCCGCATGAACGAAGAGCTGAACAAAGCGCTGGCCAACCCGGATGTCTCCAAGCGACTGGTAGCGCAGGGCATTGAAATTTCAGGTGGCAGTGTTGAAAGAGCCAAGACTTTCATCGACGGTCAGATCGACACTTGGGCCAAAGTGGTGCGCGACAACGGCATCAAACCCGACTGAGTTCAAGCCGCCGCATCGGGCAGCGGCGCGTCGACCACCAAATCTGCGTTGAGGGCGCGCACCCGGTGGTCAACGTAGTACCCCCCAAACTCGGTGTACCTGAGCAGCACGCGCTGGCAGCTGTTGCAAGCAAAAACATCACAGCGGTTGTAGGGGAAAAATGCGGGCGCAATGGGCGCAAGCGGGCTGTCGTAGCGGGTGCCCTCGGGGTGGAATTCTTCAAACGTGGGCTCACTGCCCAGCACCGTGTCGCCATCGTCATGCGCTGCGCGCAAGCTGCCCACGGCGGTCATGTGCGGCACGGGCCAACGTTCTTCCGTCATGCTCTCCCAACCGGCACAGGGTCCTAAGGCGCATTGGCATTTTTGGGGTGAAGCCGCTTTGGCCAAAGCTTTCAAGCCTGAGGCGTCAAGGCGGGGTGGTGGTTTCAAGGCCATGGAGTTCCAAGGGTTGTCGGCACGGATCGCCATCGATGTCGCACGGGTGAAAGAAATGTTTGGGCGATCGGAATTTAGCAGTTTTACGGCCCTTCGAATCACCCGTTCGGACAGGTCGATGGTGACAGGCCCCCCAGTTTGGGCACCCTGTTTGCCCTTGTCTGTCGGTTATGAGTTGGGATCTCGTCTCAAAGCACATATACTCCCACATATACTTTTTTCCACCGGAGTTAAACATGGCACAAATCACGCTGTATTTGGACGATGCCACGCAGGCCCTGGTCGATGAAGCGGCCAAAGCCAATGGGGTTTCCAAGAGCCGATGGGTGGCGGACATCATCCGCACTTATGCGGCGCACGATTGGCCGCAAGACTGCTTGGCCCTGGCGGGCCGTTTTGCAGACTTCCCCTTGAAGGAAGATGCGCCCGGCATCCAGCCTGCCGATATGCCGCGCCTGATTTTTTGATGCCCGGCCATGTTGATCCTTGACAGCAACACCATCAGCTATTACTTCAGAGGCGACCCACAGGTGGTGCCTCGTATCCAAGCGGTGAGGCCAGGCTCGCTGGGCGTTCCGGCCGTTGTGGCGTATGAGTTGCGCTACGGACTCATGCGCTTACCGAAAGAAGCGGCCGAACCCCGCTTGGCCGCCTTGGCTCAATTTCTTCGACCCATGCAAATGCTGCCCTTTGATGATGAATGTGCCTCACAGGCCGCCAAGATTCGCATCGCTTTGGAAGCGGCAGGTACACCCATCGGCCCACACGACACTTTGATAGCGGCCACAGCCATGCGCCATCAGGCCACACTGATCACGCGCAATGTGCGCGAATTTTCTCGGGTCCCGGGTCTGCAGTGGATCAACTGGCACGACGACAAGCCAACCCTTAAGCCCTGAGTGAACACCCAGGCCCAACGCCAGTTCGTCCCACACCACAGCTCAACGGCCCCTTTGTCATGCACATGACTGGCATGACTTCGAGCTGCCCATAAAGTTCGGCCATGACGCACTTCTACGAACCCCACCTGGGCCACGGCCTCAAGCACGATCCGTTCAACGCCATCGTGGGTCCCCGCCCCATTGGCTGGGTGTCCAGCCGCAGCGACAGCGGCGTGCTCAATCTGGCCCCCTACAGTTTTTTCAACGCCTTCAACTACGTGCCCCCGCTGATTGGTTTTTCCAGCATCGGGCGCAAGGACTCGCTCAACAACATCGAGGCCAACGGCGAATTTGTCTGGAACCTGGTCACGCGCCCACTGGCCGAAGCCATGAACCAGACCTGCGAGGGCGTGCCCCCCGAGGTGGACGAATTTGCCCTGGCCGGACTGACCCCTGCCCCCACGCGCCTGCTGAGCGTGCCCCGGGTGTTGGAGAGCCCCGTCAGCTTTGAATGCCGCTGCACCCAAATTTTGCAAATGCAAAACCTGCAGGGCGACAAAGTGGACACCTGGATGGTCTTTGGCCAGGTGATTGGCGTGCACATCGACGAGCGCCTGATTGCCAACGGGGTCTACGACACGGCCAACGCAGGGCACATTCTGCGCGGCGGCGGCCCGGCCGATTACTTCAGCATCGGCCCGGAACAACTGTTCAAGATGTACCGACCCGAAAGCGGCGCGCGCGATTTGCCAAAGTGAATTGACCCGCTGATCCGGCTCCATTGAAGTCTTGAGCAACAGGCAAGGGATGGATTTTTGTAGGGGCCCACCCCTGTGGGCGATGGGCGCGGAACACACCCCACAAGCCATGGCCCACAGGGGTGGGCTCCCACAGAGACAAAAGTCAAGGCATGGCTGACAAACACGGGGGCCATTCAAAGCTCAGCGTGACAGATCAATAGGTGACACGGCCCTTGGGTTTTCCCTAGCCCAGTCTGAGCACTCAGGGCCGCATGATTTGGGCTGTCAAGTTCAACCCACGCCCTTCATGACCACAGTTTCTTCTGCATCCGCCGCCCAGTCCCCCATCTGCAGCACCATGATGCAGATGCCCTTGTCACTGAACCATTTGCTCGAGCGTGCCGGCACTTTGTTTGCCAGCAACGAGATCGTCTCGCGCCTGCCCGACAAGTCGCTGCGCAGGCACAGTTATGGCGCGTTTTACCAACGCACGCGCCAGCTGGCGCAGGCCCTGCAGAACATGGGGCTGCAAAAAGGCGAACGCGTGGCCACGCTGTGCTGGAACCACCACGCGCACCTGGAGTGCTATTTCGGCATCCCGGCCGCAGGTGGCGTCATGCACACCCTCAACCTGCGCCTGTCGCCCGAAGAGATCGCCTGGATCGCGGGCGACGCGCAAGACAAGGTGCTGATCATCGACGACGTGTTGCTGCCGCTGTACCAGCAGTTTGCGCACCTCTACCACTTTGAAAAGGTGATCGTGTTCCCCTTCTCGGGTGCTGCTGTGCCCGCGCCGTTTACCGACTACGAGCAGCTGCTGGCCAGCACCGACGCCCAGGGTTTTCAATACGCTGCGCATGCCGAAGACGACGCCGTGTCCATGTGCTACACCTCGGGCACCACGGGCCGCCCCAAGGGCGTGGTGTACTCGCACCGCTCCACCATCTTGCACACCCTGGTGGGTTGTCTGGGCGACTTTTGGGGCCTCAAAGGCAGCGACGTCATCTTGCCCGTCACCCCCATGTTCCATGCGAACAGCTGGGGCATTCCTTATGGCGCGGTGATGATGGGCGTCAAGCTGGTGTTTCCAGGCCCACACCTGCACCCGGAGGATTTGCTGGACTTGATGACGGCCGAGCCGCCCACCTTGTCGCTGGGCGTGCCCACCATCTGGATGGGGCTGATCCAGGCTTTCGAGGCCGCGCAAAGCACCCAGCCGGACCGCTGGAAACTGCCCACCGGCATGCGCTCCTTGGTGGGTGGCGCTGCCGTGCCCGAAGCGCTGATTCGTGCCTTTGACCGGCACGGCATCTGGATTTTGCAAGGCTGGGGCATGACCGAAACATCGCCTTTGTGCACCGTGTCCTACCCCAAGTCGGAGCTGAAAGGTGCGCCCATGGACGAGCGCTACCGACGCGCCGCCATGGCGGGCGTGCCCGTGCCGCTGACGGAGCTGCGCATCCGGGGCGAAGACGGACTCGATGCCCCCTGGGACGGCAAGCATGTGGGCGAAATCCAGGTGCGCGGCCCCTTCATCACCGGCAGCTACCACCAGGTGCCGGTGAGCGAGGACAAATTCAGCGCCGACGGCTGGCTGCGCACGGGCGATGTGGCCAGCGTGGACGCGATGGGTTTTGTGCGCATCACCGACCGCACGAAAGACCTGATCAAGTCCGGCGGCGAATGGATCAGCTCGGTCGATCTGGAAAACGCCCTCATGGCCCATCCCGACGTGGCCGAAGCGGCCGTGATCGCCATCCCCGACCCCAAGTGGAGCGAGCGGCCGCTGGCCTGCATCGTGCTCAAACCCGGCAAGGCGCACCGGCCCGAAGACTTTGCTGCGCACTTGCTGCAGCACGGCTTTGCCAAGTGGCAAGTGCCCGACCGCTACGAGTTCATCGACGCCGTGCCCCGCACCTCCACCGGCAAGTTCTACAAACTCAAACTGCGCGAGCGCTTTCCTGCCTGAGTCGACTGACAGCGGTCTGCCGGGCCCTCACGCCAGTAGGCTCTGCGGGCATGGGGTTAAGAGGCACGGCCCACAATGGACGAGCGCTACTTTTGCGCACCTTTTTTTTCAAGGGGATGACCATGCGCCACCCATTTGCCAGGGCTTTGTTGGCCAGCCTGTTGTCTTGCAGCCTGGCCTGGGCACAGGCTGACGGGCAGTCCGACACGGCAAAAGACAGCCCCCAAGTCAATCCGCAAGTCACCACACAAGAGGTGCCTCGTGCCTTGCCGCCCGAGCCACTGCAGCGGGTCCTGCAATCGGTGGTGACGGTGCAAAGCCGCAGCGACGCGCAAGCCAGCACCAGCCGCACCTTGGGCCAGCGCCGCGAAGGCTCGGGGGTGGTGATTGGCCCCGACCTGGTGTTGACCATCGGCTACCTGCTGCTCGAAGCCGAAAGCGTGGACCTGATCGACCACCAAGGCCGCCGAATTCCAGGTCAAGTACGGGCCGTGGACAACCTCACTGGCCTGGGCCTGATCCGCACCTTGATACCCTTGCGCCTCGATGCCGTGCCACTGGGCGACTCGGACACCCTGCCCACGCCCGGCAAACTCTGGACCCTGGGCCAAAACGAGACCGCGCCCACCGCGCTGGAGCTGGTCTCCAGAAAAGTCTTTGCGGGCAGCTGGGAATACCTGCTGGAAGCGCCCTTGATGACGCTGCCTGCCGTGAACAACTGGAGCGGCTCGGGGCTGTTTGACGCCCAAGGCCAGCTGGTGGGCATCGGCTCCTTGCTGGTGCAAGACGTGTACGGCGACCAAGTCCCGCTGCCGGGCAATTTGTTTGTGCCCGTGAACCTGCTCAAAGACCCTCTGCCCGACTTGGTGCGCACAGGCAAACGAATTGGCCCGGCCACGCCCTGGCTGGGCATCACCAGCCAGCGCCTGCCCAGCGGCGGTTTGGGCGTATTGCGTGTGTCGCCTGGCAGCCCCGCAGCGCAGGCAGGCATCGCTGTGGGCGACACCTTGCTGGCCCTGCAAGGCCAAACGCTGCAAGACCTGCCCGACTTTTACCGCCGCGTGCGGGCCCTGGGGCCAGCCGGTAGTCGCCTGACCCTCACGGTGCGCAGTGAGGGTCAAAGCCGCGAGGTCGAGTTGCTCAGCACCGACCGCGCAACGGCACTGAAAAGGCCCAGCGGGATTTGACATCGCCCACAGGGTGGGCTCCCACAAAGGCAGGCTCACAGTGCATTTTTGCAGCAGCCCACCCCGTGGGCGATGGGCATGGAACACGCCCTGAGAGACATCGCCCACAGGGTGAACTCCTACAACGGCAAGCTCACAGCGCATTTTGGTAGGAGCCCACCCCGTGGGCGATGGGCGTGGAACACGCCTTCAAACAGAAAACTTGGGCGGACGCTTTTCGATGAAGGCGTTCACCGCCTCGTGGTGGTCGGTGGTCATGTGGGCAATGGCTTGGTAACCCGCAGACAACTCCAGCAGCGATTCCAACGAGCTGCGCTCACCTTCGCGCAACAAACGCTTGGTCATGCGCAGCACCGCGCCCGGGTTGGCCGCGATCTTGCGCGCCAGCGCCAGCGCCTCGGGCATCAATTGGTCAGGTGCCACCACGCGCGACACCAAACCACAGGCCAGCGCCTGCTCGGCCGACAAAGCCTCGCCCGTGAAGGCCATCTCGGCCGCTTTGGACGCGCCCACCGCGCGCGGCAAAAGCCAGGCCCCGCCGTCGCCCGGCACGATGCCCACTTTCACAAAACTCTCGGCAAAGGTGGCTTTGTCGGATGCGATGCGGATGTCGCACATGCAGGTCAGGTCGAGCCCCGCGCCAATGGCCGGGCCATTGATGGCAGCGATCACGGGCACGTCCAGGTTGTAGAGCGCCTTGGGCAGGCGCTGAATACCGTTGCGGTATTCCTCGCGGATCACATCGGGCATGAGTTGCTGGGTTTGGTAGCGCAGCATGTCCTTGACGT